>JAFDDT010000087.1 GCA_019310725.1 Deltaproteobacteria bacterium
GCCATCAAGGAAGATGGCACTTTCGATTACCGTGCTTGTGCTTCTTATATCCTACGTAATGGCCTGCCAGGGATAATCGCGATTGCAAGGAAACTGATAGAAGCTGATGAAAAGGCGATCAAGGAAATAATCTACAGCCCTGATTTCTGGGAGATTTGGCAATCAACCGTTTCTGGATCTTTCTACGGCTGTTTCGAGTGTATGGCAGCCTGTCCCATCGGATCGGATTGACCAAATCCTATCAGGAGACAATCTGGGCTAGCCTAGGTCAAATTCCCATATATTGTGTATACCAAATCCTGCCCTGCACCAAGGTCCCGTAATCAAGAGAAGTGAAAAGAAGGGAAAAAATGAAAACCAAGATATCTATAGGGTTGGTCATGGCGTTGGCTATTCTTTCCGGTTGTGGTACACGTCAAAAAGAGACGGTTCCAGAAAAACCAACAGCCGAGAAAATCGCTCCCGGAAAAGGTGCCCTGGATTCTAAGCTGGCTAATTTGACCAACCAAATTACCAATAGTTTAACCGAGGCCAAGAGATCAGGGTCAGATTTTAACAGGCTGTTGCCGAAATCCCTTTTCCCCTTTGATTTTTGAACGCATACCAGTACAGATTTCCCCCTTTTGCCCCATCTCATTCACCAAAAAGTATGTAAGGCGTTACTAAAAAGTAGGAATCAGTTTCTCATAATTAAGGTATTTTTTTCCACATTTGTGGATGGGCTTTCTTTAACTATTTGAAATATAATGCAATCCTTGGGCAGTCGTATTGTGCACGATTTTTGCACTCCACAAACGTATTGTTCTGTTTTCTCGACCCCTTATACAGACCTTGAATAGGCCAGGGATGTTTTCCGGCCTTGTTTTTTAAGACAGAAAGGGGATTCAGTGTCACTTATGTGCCTGGATTTGGGCTATAGACGAAATCTAGACTGCTGGCAGCGCTCCCGTGCCTATCGACTGAGGTTTCCCATAGGCCGTCGAAAAACCGTATCAAGTCCAAGTGCCCGATCTTTCAAGGCCTTTTCCATTGACACCTAACTGACCTTATTTTATGCTTTTATTGCTCAAGAGAGAACTCCTATTGCTGATCTGGTGTATACTGAGCGCACCTCACCTGCGTATAGGCAATGGCCTAAAAAAGGCCGGGCTGGGGTAAACGTGACGTGTTCTCAGATGAAGTCAACGGGATGCAGAACGCCTTCAGCTCTGATATGGTAGTTGAGGCCCAAAAGCGTATCGCAACGGAGAAAAGAGGCAGATAAGTACTTGTACAAGCGTGTTTTGTAAGGGCGTGACAGATCTTTCTTGCTGGAAGATTTGGAGGGAATTTTGAACAAGCTGTATGTCATTGACGGTCCGGACAAGGGTAAAGCCTTTGACCTTAATGATGGTATCACCAGTGTGGGAAGATCCTGTGACAATGACATATGTATCTCAGACATAGGAGTTTCACGGCATCACGCCAGGTTTGTTAAGAGAGATGATGGGGTTTTCATAGTTGACCTGCACAGCTTCCATGGCGTGTTTGTTGATGGGGAAAAGATAGAGCCAGGACTAAAGTTTGAAATAGGAAAAGAGAGTAATCTGCATATAGGAAACAGCGTATTAGCCTTCCAACAGGAACCTTCTGAAAAAAAACTGGATCAACCCTCCCTTCCACCGGAGCAAAAAAAGGCCGTTGATACGAGTAAGTGGCTATTGGCAAAGGAGAGCTCTGAGACCTATATACGCAACCTAGAGTTACTCCTCAAAGTCTCAAATCTTTTTGCACAGTCTCTCAACATCGATGAAGTTTTAGGTCAGGTAGTAGATCAGATTTTCAATCATTTGGAGAGAGTCGATCGTGGAGCCATATTATTGCTGAACAGAGAGAGAGGCACACTGAGGGAGGTGGTTTCTAAGACGAGACTGCAAGACAAAGAGGGCTTCCTTTCCAAAATCAATTATAGCAGGACAATAGTGAATAGAACTGTTAGGGAAGGCAGGCCGGTAATGATGTCCGATACGAGTCGGTTAGATAAATCCGACCTTTCTCGCAGCATCAGACAAATGAATATCATGTCAATTATGTGTGCGCCCCTCAAATGTAAAGGAAAGGTTCAGGGAATCGTTTATGTAGATTCTGTTGGAAAACCCGGTGGATTTATAAAGAATGACCTCCGATTGCTTACTGGCCTCAGTAATGCTGCGGCAATTGCCATAGAAAATGCACGCCTGTATGAGGCTATAAAGGAAGAGCTGGATGGCCGCCAGAAGGCGGAGAAAAGGCTCATCCAGAGTGAAGAACGATATCGAACCTTGGTAGAGGAGAGCTTTGACGGCATTTTTATTCGAAAAGGGGCTAAAATTAGCTTTGCAAACCAGCGCTTGCACCAGATGCTTGGCTATAGAAGGGATGAGTTGTTGAACTTAGACCCCTGCCTTATATACCATCCTGACCACCAAGGGCCGGCAAGAGACCGCATTAATGCTGGTAGGCTTGGTGGGGATCTTCCCTCACACTACGAGGTGAAATTGCAGCGTAAAGACGGATCATGGTTTTACGGTGAGATCAATGCCCAGCCCATCAGGTTCGAGGGAGAGCCCGGAGAACAAGTCTGGGTAAGGGACATTACGGAACGAAAGCAGGCAGAAGCAGACTTGTGTGAGAGTGAAGAAAAATATCGTCTTTTAGTGGAAAATGCAAATGACGCCATCTTTATTATCCAGGATGAGGTCATAAAATTCCCCAACCCCAAGACAGCGGATTTGCTCGGATATTCCCCAGATGAATTGGCCCGCATTTCCTTTGTTGATCTTATACATCCTGAAGATAAACACATGGTTCTTGAAAAGCAGGTAAGAACACTAAAAGGAGAGGAGTCTCCGAGTACCTGTTCTTTCAGAATAATATACAGGGCTGGTGAGGTATTATGGGTGCAAATCAATGCCGTTCCTGTCACATGGGAAGGGCGGCCAGCTACCCTTGATTTTCTCAGGGATATTATGGCAGAAAAGAAGATGGAAGCGCAGTTTCTTCAGGCCCAAAAAATGGAGGCCATTGGCACTCTTATGGGAGGCACTGCTCATGACTTCAACAACCTTCTTATGTGTATTCAAGGAAATGCTTCCCTGATGCTTTCAAACATTGATTCAAGCCATCCCTATTATAAGAGGTTGAAAAGTATCGAACAATCCGTTCAAAGGGGGGCTGAGCTTACCGAAGAACTTCTGGGCTTTACCATGAGCGGAAAATACCAGGTGAAACCCACCAATCTGAATGAGATTATCCAACAAAGCTCCAACCTGTTTGGGCGCACTCACAAGAACATCAAGATCTATGAAGAATTTCAGAAAGGCATCTGGCCGGTAGAGGTCGATCAAGGGCAGATTAAGCATGCCCTTTTAAGCCTGTATGTGAATGCCGGGCAAGCGATGCCCGGAGGAGGGGAACTGCAGCTTCAAACGAAAAACGTAACCCTTGATGAGAGCTATGTCAGACCCTATCAACTGAAACCTGGAAAATATGTTAGGACCTCAATTACGGATTCTGGAGTGGGTATGGATGAGGTGACGCAGAAAAGGATATTTGATCCTTTTTTCACCAGCAAAGATATGGGTAGAGGCACAGGACTGGGTTTGGCCTCTGTTTATGGCATCATCAAAAATCATGATGGCATCATTGCCGTTTTTAGCGAAAAAGGTGAAGGAACCACCTTTACAATTCACCTGCCAGCATCTGGAAAGGAAATAGTAGAAGAAAGGCAGGCACCTGAAGAAAAACCAACCAGAAGGGAAACAGTACTCTTGGTTGATGATGAGGATATGGTTATCGACATTGGTAAAGACATGCTGAAAACATTGGGCTATAAGGTATTGGTGGCAAAGGATGGCAAAGAAGCCATAGAAGTCAGTAGGGCGAAAAAAGATGATATAAATCTCGTCATCCTGGGTATGACCATGGCGGATATGGGCGGGGGCGAGACCTACGATAGGATAAAGGAAATAAATCCTCAGGTAAAGGTGCTTCTTTCGAGCGGGTACGGGATAGAGGGCCAGGCAAGGGAGATATTGGAACGTGGGTGCGATGATTTTATTCAGAAGCCCTTTGGTATGGATGAGCTGTCCGAAAAAATAAGGGGAATTCTAGACAAAGTAACGGGACATGCCTCAACAACTTGATGGCCCTATCTGAATGGAGGAAGCTTCTACAATTATACCTGGCCCCATTCAGCCCAATCTCGGCATTATTTTTGCATAATCTCAAATGTCGAGATAAGGTTGATTAGCCTTGCAGCCGCTAGTTTTTTGCTCCCATCTGCATGGAGTTGTGGTGGCAAGGGAAAGGGGCTCGGGTATGAAAATATTCTGTGATTATCATCCTGCCAGGCCTGCACAGTGGAATTGCGCGAGTTGTGAGGCAAACTATTGTGCAAGTTGCGTCACAAAGCGGCCAGTACAGCAATACGGAAGCAAAAAGATATACTATTTTTGCCCCAAGTGTAACGTGGAGGTGGACAGACTTTCGGCAGGAAATACGATTACCCCCTTCTGGAATAGGCTTCCAAGGTTTTTCGTCTACCCTTTCCATCCGCGGCCCCTCTTATTGATGATCGTGCTTTCCACTGCCACAGTGCTGTTTTCCGGGCCAGGCTTGTTGAGGGGGCTGATCCATGTTGCTATTTGGGGCGTGTTGCTGAAATATTCCTACGCAGCCCTCAAAAATACTGCCCACGGAAGCCTCTCCCCACCAAAAATAAATTCAGAGACAATCTCCGATGATTTTCAGGTAGTATTCAAGCAGATCGGCATCTATATAGCGGTAGGCATAGCGTTTGGGTTGGTGGTTGGGGCCGCAGGACCGATCATGGGGTTGCTTTTCCTGGGGTTTGCGATCCTCTCTATCCCTGCGATGATCATTGTGTTGGCGGCTACCAGCAGCCTTTTGCATGCCATAAATCCAATGGTCTTTGCAAGAATGGCATGGAGAATCGGATGGGGATACCTGTTGATGTATCTCTTTCTTTCGTTTTTGGGGGGTGCGCCTGCTGTGCTTGGGCGGTACGTGATAGCCTACTTGCCTGCCGGCTCCCATCTCTTTCTCTTGACCATGGCCCAAAACTTTTACACCATTATTTGTTACCATCTGATGGGGTATGTTATTTTCCAATATCATGAAGAGATAGGATATGAGGTCGGCTTTGATGAGGAGGAATTATCTGGACAGGACGAAACGATTGAGGAAGCTGCGCACCATGGGATTCTCAACAGTGTTGATATATTGATCAAAGAAGGAAAGATCGATGATGCAATATCACTCATAAGGGATGAGACCGGAGGGGTGATTTCTGAACTTGATTTGGCTGAGAGGTATTACAGTCTTCTTAAAATAAAGCAACAAGCCCCGGAAATGCTGGAACACGGAAGGACCTATGTAGATCTCCTTGCTCAAGCAAATCACAAAGAGAGATTATGTGAGGTGTATTCGGAGTGTATATCCAAGAACGCGGGATTTACGGCCTCTGCCTCTACCCTGTTCAAGATAGCGAGTTGTGTGAATGAAGCTGGGAACCCAAAGGGGGCGATCGAGGCATACAACCGCTTCATCAAAACGCACCCCAAGAATCCCCTGATTCCGAAAGCATATTTTCTTGCCGCGAATATTATCAATGAGAGGTTACAGAATCCACGGAAAGCAGCAGGTATCCTCAACAGCGTTATTAAGGCCTATCCGAACCACGAAATCATTCCTTACGTAAAAAGATATCTCAGAGAGATCACGCTAACTTAGGCGCTAGTTCGACCCCTGCAACAATCGCCGGGCAAGCTGACACTCGGGTGATTCAGGATATTTTTTGCAGATGATCATCAGGCATTTTTTACCTTTCTCGGACATGCCTCCCTTCAGGTACGCTCGTGCCAGGTTTAGTATTCCAGTTGGAACCTTCTGTAGATCTGGGTGGTTCCGCAGGAGCACAGCCATGATATTTTCAGCCTCCGGAAGATAGCCATGCACGGTGAAAATCGAGGCGATGCTGAATAAGAGATCTAAACTAAGCCCCGGACGATTCGAAATGCCACAATATTCCTTGTAGGTATTGTACAGTGCCTCAGGTGTGTCTGTGTCAAAACTGAGATGGCGGAGCAATCTTGACGCCGTTTTATGGAATTTTTGCCCTCCTGGGTCTAATTTGTCGATGTTGAAAAGGTGTGTTAGGGCGTCGCGGTTACTGGGGTCAATTTCAAGAACCTGGTCTAAAAGGGGCCGGGCACCACTCATATCGAGCCTTGCTATGCGCTGGAGCGCGTCTTCAAGAAGGGCGGGAATTTTTTCATTAGGGTCTTGCTCAAATACCTCTGTATTTATCCGTCCTAAAAATTTCAAGTTGAGGTACCCAAGCAGGCCACCACTTACCAGGCCTCCTAAATGGGCCACGTAAGCGATGCCCTGGTAACTCCCAAAAAATAGCTGGAAAATCTCATTCCCGATCCACACGGGAAGCAGAACAATTGCAGTGACTTGAGCGTAGTTGAAATAAAAGCCTAAGGAATAGAATATCTTGATCTTTGTCCTCCCATAGGCTACGGCGTATGTGCCCATGAGCCCGGCGATGGCCCCGGATGCCCCAACAAGAGGAACTGTGCTATCCGCATATACCAGGGAGTAAAGGCCTACCGAAAGAACTCCGGTAAGAAGATACAGCAGCACGTACAAAACCCTCCCATATCCTAATTCAAGCACGCATCCGACAAGCCACAAGAAGACCATATTTCCCAGGAGATGCATGAAATTTCCATGGATAAACATACAGGTAAGGGCTGTAGTGAAGTTGGCGTATGCAGGCTTGAAGCCATAATACACACTGAAAATCTTAGAGAGCAGTGCTTCATACCTGGTTCTGAGGTTTTTCCAGGTGTTGTATGGTTCCTCCTCAGGAGTGATAATCCTGTCGCTACGCAACTGTTTAAGAAAAGCCTCATCTCTTTGCATTTTGGTATAGAGGCTTTTCATGGCCTTCTCATCTAAATCTTTCTTTCCCTGGAAATCAGGCCTTGTCTCACCTCCATCGTGTGTTTCCAGATAGGCTTGATATCTGGTTACCTCTATCTTAGCTAGCCCTGATTCAAAGTAGAATTGTGCAGCCTCACGGTATCGTTTGCTATCGCCTGCCTGCAAAATGAAGAACACAAAGCAGTTTACTAAAATAATGCCAATGGTAATGAAGGGGGGGTTTCGTTTGCTGAGTTTAGCGCTCAGAGGGATGATAAGCATGGAAATTCCCTGTACCTGGGTTCATCGTTTGACGAGCTTTTCTCTTATTAATCGGTACGTTCCTTATTTTTCTAAAGCTCCCTTACCAAACTGGGAGAACGTGGGGGAAAGATAGAAAGTGGGTGGCAAACAAAGGTGCTCACGGCCGAGCGTGAGCTTGAAAAGCGAGACAGGGTATGATCTACTAAAAGGATCGCACGGGATTTCAGAATGTTAGGATAGGAAAAAAGGGTGTTTCAGCCACAAATGTGCTTGACGGGATTTCCCTAGAATGCATAAACTGAACAGGCAATCTTTCCTCTTCTTTCCCCTCGCTTCGCTTGACTTTGGCGTCGAAGGGGATGTTGGAATTGGAGGAACAAATAAACCTTTTGCTGAGCTGGCTTACTGAGCACCACTTTAGTAAACTAACACTCTGTCTTAGAAGGGGGACAGAGGTGGCTATTGATTTAACAGGGAGTTCAATAATATGAAGGAAAAGCTTACACTGGAAACAGAAAAGGAAGTTGATGATGCGAGCCCTAAGATTGGCGTATCAGTCACTATTGATATAGCTAATGGTGAAGGATCACATGTGAGTGGATCAGGTTTGCTGGTACCAAAATGTAGTTCATATGAAATGCTGGAAAGAGAGGTTGCGCACGTTAAGGAAAAACTTGATATCCTGTTGAAAAAATCGCAGCAGTTATTTGAGTCAGAGCGGAAAGCAGAAACCCTGGAATTGGATGAAAATTTGAGCACCAATGAGATATGGGATATCTTATCCACTATCGAGGATACCGAATCATTAATAAAGGAATTTAATGGGCTGGGCCATGAAAAGAGGCTCGAGGTAGCAGATTACGTGTTTACGAACTGTAATGTCTTCTCCGGCGTTGCCTCTGTTTTCTCTATGAGATACAATAATGAACAGGCTAAGTTGGAGTAGACTGTTCTGATTTTAGAAGAGTGGGTGCACACGAGGTAAAATGCGGATCATAATGTTTGCAGGCAAAGGTGGAGTTGGCAAGTCCAGTGTTGCTAGTGCAACGGGCGTAAGCGCGGCTGAAATGGGCCATAGGACCTTGATAATGTCTCTGGATATTGCACATAGCCTGAGCGATATCTTTGCCCTGGATAAGGGTTTGGTAGATCAAAACAAAGGGATGCCCGTCAAGATTGAGGATCGGCTGTGGATCCAGGAACTGGATATCCAGGAAGAGATCCAGAGGAACTGGAAAGATGTGTATAAATATATAGCCACCGTGTTTAGTGCAACAGGTTTTGATGAGATATTGGCTGAGGAACTGGCTGTTTTACCGGGCATGGAAGAGGTGAGCTCTCTTCTCTATATAAATCGATATGTACAGGAAGACGATTTTGATGTGATCATTCTGGACTGCGCGCCCACAGGCGAGTCTTTGAGGTTCATCAGTATTCCCGGTACACTTGAATGGTATATTCGAAAGATATTCAAGATACAACGCAGGGTGGTGAGCTACATGAGGCCCGTTGTCAGACGTTTTTACGATATACCCCTGCCGGAGGATGATTATTTTGAGGCCCTTCAAAATCTTTTTGAGAGACTTGAGGGGATAGACACGATCCTTACCGATCCAGGCATAACAACAGTACGGCTCGTGGTCAATCCTGAGAAGATCGTTCTAAAAGAGACACAGAGAATTTTTTTGTATTTTTCTCTTTATAAGATGTGCATAGATGCGATAGTCATGAACAGGATTTTGCCACCGGCTATTGAAGAGAAGTACTTTGATGACTGGAAGAAATCACAGAGACGATATCTGAACTTGGCGGAGGAGTATTTTAGCCCTGTGCCCATATTGCCGGTGAATCTCTTGCAAAGTGAGCCCCTGGGAAAGCGAAACCTCGCAAGACTTGGTGCAGACATCTATGGTGAGCATGACCCAACACAACATTTTTATCATCATCAACCCTATGAGTTTCAACAGACGAACGACCAGTTTATTATAAGGATTAAGCTTCCGTTTATCTCTAAGGAAACGATAGAACTCAACAGATTGCCAGAGGAGGTGGTTGTCAGGGTAGGGGAATTCAAAAAACACATCCTGTTGCCCAGACATGTGTCTGCCTATAAAGAAGTTAAGGCAAAAATGGATGGGTCTTATTTGGATATCATTTTTGGAGGAAACAAGGATGGAAAAGAAGAATCCTAAAGAAAAAGAGGACATAGGCACAGAGGAGGCCTTTCGTTCTCTTGGCCGGTTCTTTTCTTGGATGGAGGGAAGAATCGTACCCCACGGTGAGTTTCGGGAACATATGAAGAAAAGCAGGCTGGAATGTTTGAAAGGGATCAGGTCCTTGATTGATGAGAGGATAGCCGGTCTAGAGAAAGGCAAGCCAAAAAGGGAAGACAAGAAGGCCACCCGGGTAGAGGTAGATTAGACAGAGGCTCGGCAGGGGAAAGGGGAGCTGAAGGGGATGGATGATTCTCCTGTGGAAATCCCGATTGATGGAGTGATAGACCTGCACACCTTTGCACCACGGGATGCTGCTGATGTTGTAGATGAATATCTGAATGTTTGCTCCCAGAAAGGCATACTGGAAGTCAAGATAATTCACGGCAAGGGCAAGGGTGTTTTGCGCCGGACTGTAGAGTCTGCCTTACAGAGGCATCCTCTAGTCCTCTCCTTCACACAAGATTCTGGTCCTTCAAGCTGGGGTGCAACCATTGTTTTTTTGAGGCGTTCTGAGCATTCTCCACAGGGCATTCCCCAGCCGTCTATAAAGAGCAAGATCTTAACATTTGTATAATGTTTTTGTAATACCGCTAAGATGCAAAGGATAATTGGAATCGTAGGACGGTTGCGGTTGCGTAGCTCGAAACGGCTAATGTCATACGAAACCAGCCCGCCATAAGTCTGGCGGGCCAGCAGCGCAACCGTATAACTTTATACGAAATCAACATCGCTTCGATAATAAGGAGTAATAATGAGAGCTAGATTCCGATCCTTTAGTCTCGTATTCTTTGCGGTGCTGTGTTTTTTGATAGCCCTGCCCTTTGTTCTTGAGTCCGTGCTGGGAATCAAGATTAGTGCAGAGCTTTCATGGCTTAATAAAGGTATCAGCATCGGCAAGGCAAAGATCACTATACTCAACGTGTGCTATGTCATCATTTTTCTTCTTCTTATCGGCTATATCTCAAGGATCATCAGAAGGGCTTTGCAGGACGAGGTGCTCCCCCGTACCAGGCTGGATATCGGGGCAAGGGCATCGTTGGTAAATGTTGTTGTTTACTCCCTCTGGATTTTGGCTATCTATACCGGGATCAATATCTTGGGGATTGATCTTTCATCCCTGGCCTTCATGGCAGGGGCGCTTGGAATCGGGATTGGCTTTGGCCTGCAAAATATTGTCAACAATTTTATCAGCGGTATCATTCTTCTCTTTGATCCCTCTATCCAGGTGGGTGATATGGTCCAGATCGGGGAAGATTGGGGCACAGTGAATAGAATTAACATAAGAACTACCACCGTCCAGACCTTTGACAATGCAGCTCTGATCATCCCTAACGCTCAGATGCTTTCAAATAGGGTTACCAACTGGTCTTATAAGGATCCAAAGGTAAGGCGCCAGGTTGATGTTGGTGTGGCCTATGGTTCGGATGTCCAGCTGGTCCGCACCATTCTGTTGCGGATTGTCAATGACATGCCTGAGATAATGAATGATCCTGCTCCCCGGGTAGATTTCAATGATTTTGCTGACAGCGCGCTTATCTTCAGGATCCGGTTCTGGATAACTTCACCTGAATTTTGGCTAACAGCACCGACCGAGCTCAGGTTTAGAATTGATGAGGAGTTTAAGAAACATGGTATTGAGATAGCATTTCCGCAACAGGATATCCACATCAGGAGTGCATCCGGCCTCCAAGAAATCATAAAGCCGTAGCAATAAGGGAACTATATACACGCTTGACTAGGCTTGAGACCTTCTAGCAAACACTCTTACAAGAAGCTCAGCCTATTAAAGAGTGAACTATACCCTCACGTACTGATTGGAAGCTCATATGGGTGATGAATCTCTAAGGCACTATTTTTCAGACAGCTTCTTAGTCCATGGAGATAAGAAGGCAATAAGCTTCTTCCGGGGAGGTGTCGTAGAGACGGAGCTCTCTTATAGAGAGTTGAACCAGGATTCTAGCCGGATGGCCAACGCCTTCCTGGAAATGGGTGTAGGTAAAGGGGACAGGGCAATTCTGTACCTCCCAAAGTCTCTCGGTTTCATTGTAGCGCACCTTGCACTTCAAAAGATAGGAGCCATTGCGGTTCCCCTGAATCCGGGCTTTAAGCAGTCGGAAATGGATTATCTATGTAAGGATAGTGAAGCGAAATTAGTAGTATCAGGATCTGAGCAGGAGACAATAATGCGGAGCATAGATCCCAGTCTAAATATTGTAGTGATCTGTACTGAAAAGCCTTACCAGGATCTGGATTTTTTTCGCTCTGCCTCAGATGGCATGCCCCAGATAGAAATCAGACCAGAGGATCCTGGGCTTATTATCTACACCTCGGGAACTACGGGAAAACCAAAAGGGGCTCTGCTTACGCACAGAAATCTAGCCCACGATGCAGGAAGCATAATCAACATCTGGGAAATAACGGAGTCTGACGTTCTCTGTCATGCGCTGCCTTTGTTTCATGT
>JAFDDT010000306.1 GCA_019310725.1 Deltaproteobacteria bacterium
CATGAACTATCCTTGGCCGGGGAATGTCCGGGAGTTAGAAAACGTTTTGGAAAGAGGCTTTGTGCTTTGTCGAAACCGAACCATTCAGTTGGAGCACATTCCCGCCGAAATCACAGACTATGTTCGTGTTAATAGACGATTTTCTGAAAAGACGGCGACTGATGATCCTGAAAAGATCCTAAAGGCCTTGGAAAAAACCGATTGGAATATTTCAAAGGCCGCTCGCTCTCTGGGTATCACCCGGTGGACAATGTATCGAAGATTTCAAAAATATAATATTAGCAGGCCAACGGAAAATCTGTAGCATCGCACATAAGTGTAGCCTAACAAATCTGTGCGGTGCTACACTTATTGTTATGAGGCCGAGATATTCTTCTCCTGCCCGATGTCTACAACTATTTAAGAATACAGCAAATATTTTTTACTTTTTCCTCGTGTTGTCCTGGCATTTTGTTTGCTGTAATACATGATAAGGTGCAACATCTGCGATATGCTAAATTCTGGGCCTTTCTATGTCTGCCCTGTAATATCGAGTTGATTTCACAGGGGTAGATTGCAGCGATCCTGAGTAAGAAACGAGGATGTCTTTTCTTAATTGAGATTTGTTCAAGGTTGGTAGAGCGGGCCTAACCCATGGATGTTAATTGCGGAACGATGGAAAGATCACTAACAGGCATTTTCTGGATCCCGGGCACGGTTAAACCTTTCCCCTAATCGTTAAAAGGAGGGATGAATGGCCTTTAATCTCAGGAACAGGCATTTGTTAAAGCTCCTGGATTTCAGTCCACAGGAGATACTATTCTTATTGGAGCTTTCGGCAGATCTGAAAAAGGCAAAATACGCGGGAATAGAGCAACCCAGGCTCACAGGAAAGAACATCGCCCTTATTTTCGAAAAGGCGTCTACCAGAACCCGCTGTGCCTTTGAAGTTGCAGCCTATGACCAAGGGGCCCATGTCACCTATCTGGGTCCATCCGGATCTCAGATGGGCACCAAAGAATCCATGAAGGACACGGCCCGGGTGCTGGGTCGCATGTACGACGCCATTGAATATCGGGGGTTCGGGCAGGACATCGTGGAAGAGCTGGCCAAACATGCCGGTGTTCCCGTGTGGAATGGCTTGACCAATGAATTTCATCCAACCCAGGTGTTGGCAGATTTCTTGACCATGATGGAGCACAGTGACAAGCCGCTCAGCCAGGTCAAGTTTGCATACCTGGGCGATGCAAGAAACAACATGGGCAACTCACTCTTGGTGGGAGCCGCTAAAATAGGCATGGATTTTCGATCTGTGGCTCCGAAAAGTGTACAACCCAACGCAGAGCTGGTTTCAAAGGCGAAAAAAATCGCTGAGGAAAGCGGCGCCAAAATCACCATTACCGATGATTTGGAAAGCGGCGTTAAAGGATGTGATTTCCTATGTACGGATGTTTGGGTTTCCATGGGCGAACCGGAAGATGTATGGAAAGAAAGGATTGCGTTACTCAAACCCTATCAGATCAACGGCGCCGCCATGAAAAAGACCGGCAACCCCAATGTAAAATTTCTGCATTGCCTGCCGGCGTTTCACAACCGTGAGACTGTCATCGGGGAGGAGATCTACCAGAAGTTTGGTCTGGATGGCATGGAAGTGACGGAAGAAGTGTTTGAGTCCGATGCATCAATAGCCTTTACCGAGGCTGAAAACAGAGTTCATACTATCAAGGGAGTGATGGTGGCAACACTCGGAAGCTAGATAAACTGGCACGTCATTGCTGTGGGCTTGTGCAACGGCACAAAGATGAAAGATCTTTCTTTTTGGCACGTGGGGGTATGAAAAGATGGGGAAAAAGCAGGTTGTTTTGATCGCTCTCGGCGGCAACGCGTTGATCCAAAAGGGACAGAAGGGCACCGCAGAGGAGCAATTCGAGAATCTCAAATCAACCATGAAACAGATTGCGAGGCTCTCGAAGAAATACACCGTTGTGATCACCCATGGCAACGGTCCCCAGGTCGGGAATCTGCTGTTGCAGCAGGAAAGCTGCCATGAGGTCCCCAAAATGCCGCTGGAGATTATTGGAGCGATGACCCAGGGGCAAATCGGTTACATGATTGAATCCTCTCTGGACACGGCACTCATGGAACTTGACAATAATGGGTCACAGCTTTTTGTCACGCTGATTACCTATGTGGTGGTCGACGAAAACGACCCTGCGTTCCAGCAGCCCACCAAGCCGATCGGCCCTTTTTATGCCGAAGAACGAGCAGCCAATTTGCCCTATCACATGGTGAAAACCGACAAAGGCTACCGGCGGGTTGTGGCCTCCCCCAAGCCCATAGCTATAGTGGAGCACCGGGAGATCAAAAAGCTCATCGAGATGGATTTCATCATCATCTGCACCGGCGGCGGCGGAATTCCCGTGATTCGCAAAGAGCGTAAGTTCCGTGGTGTAGAGGCAGTTATTGACAAAGATCTGGCCAGTTCAGTCCTGGCCCAGGAAATAAACGCGGATATCTTTGTTGTCGCCTCAGATGTGGAAGGGGCTGCGATCCATTGGGGTAAGCCGGATCAGACACTGCTTCGAAAGGTAAAACTGGGGGATTTGGGGCGATATGTTCACGAGGGGCATTTCCCGGCCGGATCCATGGGGCCGAAGATAGAAGCGGTTATACAGTTTTTTCAAAACACCGGCAACAGGGCTGTTATCTGTCACCTTGAAGACATTGAAAAAGCAATTGATGGCAATGCGGGAACGGAAATTGTACAATAACATATGCTGGCAAAAAGACGAGGAAGAGAGCTTGTTCGATTTTTTAGACGTCATCTGATCTTGTCAGCCCAGATCCGTGCCGCATGTAGTAATGAAAAATGTAACGGCAACATACAGACATTTGTCGAAAGGAGATGTGATAAGCCATGTCGAAAAAAAACGTAATTATTATCGGGGCGGCAGGAAGGGATTTTCATAATTTTAACACCTATTACCGGGGCAATGAAGCCTACAATGTAGTTGCCTTTACCGCGGCCCA
>JAFDDT010000307.1 GCA_019310725.1 Deltaproteobacteria bacterium
ACGGAAGCTCTTTACGATAGGCCCAATGTTCAGGTATGAGAGGCCTCAGAAGGGCAGAAGGAGACAATTTCATCAGATAAATGTTGAGATTATTGGAGACCCGGGCCCAAAATCCGATAGTGAACTGATATATATGATTATGTACTTTTTTTCTTCTCTTGGGTTGCATGACCTGGTCCTCCATGTCAACTCTCTGGGCTGTTTAGATTGCAGGGTGCCGTTCCGGGGGGCATTGAAGGATTACCTCAAGAAATATGGCGCAGATCTCTGCCCTGACTGTCAGATAAGGATGGAGAGGAACCCTCTAAGGGTGTTTGATTGCAAAGTAGAGAGATGTAACCAGGTGATAAAGAATGCACCGTCCATGCTTGGTTTTTTGTGTCATGATTGCGTTCAGCATTTTGATGCCCTCAAGGCGCACCTCAAGGAATTGGATGTTAGTTTTGTTTTAAACTCACATTTGATGAGGGGTCTTGATTATTACACAAGAACTACTTTCGAGGTACAGACCCAAGAGCTGGGAGCCCAGAATGCGATTGCAGGTGGAGGCAGGTATGACCGCCTGATGAAAGAGTTTGGCGGGCCAGACACCCCTTCAATAGGATTTGCCATAGGAGTGGAAAGAGTTGTTGAACTATTGGAGGAGCAGGGGGACTCGAGCGAAGCAGGGCCGGATCTTTTCCTGACTCCTCTGGGAAAAGAGGCAGAGAAAAAGGCATTTATCTGGTTACAGGAACTCCGTAAGGCTGGGCTCAAATGTGAGATGGAGTACAGATCTTTAGGCTTGAAGGCTCAAATGAGGCACGCAGACCGACTGAAAGCTCGGAAGGTTCTGATTGTAGGAGAAGATGAATTAAGTAAAGGCAAGGGTATTCTGAGGGATATGTTCACCAAGGAACAGATAGAGCTTCTCTTGGATAATGTGGTGAGTGAACTTATCGAGATGAAGGAAAGAAATTGGATATAGATACCCTCAAAGATTGGAAAAGGACGAACGGCTGCGGCAGCTTGCGGAGAGATGATATTGACCGGGAGGTCATCCTTATGGGATGGGTCAACAGGCGGAGGGATCTGGGCAAAGTGACCTTTATTGATCTCAGGGATAGATCTGGCTTGACTCAGATTGTGTTTGACCGGGAATTCGACAAGACCAGCCATAAAAAGGCAGGTGTCTTGAGGAATGAGTGGGTCATCGCTGTAAGGGGAGTCGTCAAGGCCCGGCTGGCTGGTCAGGAAAACCATGATCTACCAACCGGGGATATTGAGGTAAAGGTGAAGGAACTGAAGATATTGAATGAGACAGAGGTACCGCCATTCCAGGTTGATGGAAAAGTCGATGCATCAGAGAATTTACGCCTCAGATATAGGTACCTGGAGCTGAGGAGACCGGCTCTCTTTGGTAACCTGGCCACGAGGCACAGGATAGCTTTGCAGATACGAAACCTTTTGACTAGAGAGGGATTCGTTGAGGTGGAAACCCCTTTTCTTGCCAAGAGTACCCCTGAAGGGGCTCGGGACTATCTCGTGCCAAGCCGGATAACAAAAGGTTCGTTTTACGCCTTGCCCCAATCCCCGCAGTTGTTTAAACAGCTCTTGATGGTGGCTGGCTTTGATCGGTATTTTCAGATTGTCCGATGTTTTAGAGATGAGGATTTAAGGGCTGATAGACAACCGGAGTTCACCCAGATTGACCTTGAGCTATCCTTTGCAAACGAGGATGGGGTTATGGACGTCATTGAGGGCATGATGGTGGATCTATTCTCGGCTATTTTGGATTACCCTATCTCACGGCCATTTCCCAGAATTGAATATCAGAATGCCATGGATATATATGGTTCTGACAAACCAGATACCAGATTCAATATGGAATTGATGGATTTCTCAGATCTCCTCAAATCCTCGGGTTTTAAGGTCTTCACCGATGTGTTGGAGGGTGGAGGCGTTGTTAAGGCTTTGGTCGTTAAGGGAGGAGCCTCATTTTCTCGGAAAGATCTGGATGACCTAAACCATATGGTCATTGATTCTGGTGCCAAGGGATTGTTTTGGGCTAAACTTCAACCTGATGGGTGGCAGTCAACACTGTCCAAGTTTTTAGCACCTGATTGCAGGGGTGCTGTTGAAAAACGACTTGGGGCCACACAGGGGGATCTTATTCTCTTTGTGGCTGATGTGGCGCATATAGCTAATGAGGCACTCGGCTTATTGAGGATCGAGATCGGCAAGAGACTCGATCTAGCCAAAGATGGAACCTACTCACCCGTGTGGGTAACCAGATTTCCTCTGCTGGAATACAACAGTGAAGAAAAGAGGTATATGGCTGTTCACCACCCCTTTACTGCCCCACTCGATGAGGATATGCCTTTGCTGGCGGAAAGACCGGAGGCAGTAAGAGCACGATCATATGATTTGGTTTTGAACGGCGAAGAGATAGGAGGAGGCAGCGTGAGGATACATTGGCTTGGCTTGCAAAACCAAATCTTCCGTGCCTTGGGGTTGGGTGAGGAAGAGGTGAGGGAAAAATTCGGGTTTTTCCTTGAGGCACTCAGCTACGGTGCACCTCCGCACGCAGGTATTGCCCTTGGTTTTGACCGACTCGTGGCCATTATGGTTGGGGCAGAGTCCTTGCGGGATGTCATTGCCTTTCCCAAAACCCAACGAGCAACCTGTGCGGTTACCGATGCCCCTTCTAAGGTGGATATAGACCAGCTTGCCGAATTGGGCCTTTCACTTACTCCTCCCTGAGAATGTAAGAGTGACCCCTGGATAGCCTGCCAGGGCCACGTCATAGTGAAACCTAAGGCTATTGATTCTTAAGCTTCTTGCAGGATATGGGTGTCTTTTTTTTGGATTATGCCCCACATAGTTTAGATGAGTGGGCCCGACCCAGTAAGGGGCCATGTCATAGGCCTGCCCTGGCGTGACACGATCGGAATATACAACCGTGTTTACTGCTTATGCATGGATTGCTTTTTATAACCGCAACCCAGCATACC
>JAFDDT010000308.1 GCA_019310725.1 Deltaproteobacteria bacterium
CAGAAAAGACAAAATCTGCCTCTTCCCGCCTTCCCTCTGGCTGAAGGGGCTCCTCCCAGTATTTATGGCCTTTGAGAATCATATTAAGAATACCACTGCTGCCCTCACGAGCGACAAGGCTGGGATTCCACTGCCTCTTTTGAGGACATGGCTGCCATCTCACTACAAAGCCGAATGCACACTGGAACAGGGGAAACAGATACCCTCCCTCCCTCACTGGGGCCTCATTGAAACCCCCGGACACACTCGTGACAGCATCTGTTTCTACAATGAGGAGGAAAAGACCCTTATCTCCGGTGATACCATACTTAACCTCAAGGGGTGTGGTGAGTTAAATAGGTTTTGCTGTGATGCTAACGCAATCAAGGAATCGTTTGAGAAATTGTCACGGTTATCAATAAGGCATATCTATCCAGGCCATGGCAAACCCCTCCTTGACCTTGATGGCTTGGGCACAATAATACGCTGAAAAAGGAACAATCACTTGCTTGAGCACACCTTTATCCACATTCCTGGCATTGGCCCAAAGACAGAGCGGCATCTCTGGTGGAATGGCATCCTTACGTGGAAAGATTTTTTAAGCAACAAAGACACATCCCTATCCCTACCGCGTTATACCCTTGTACGCGAGAATCTAGTGGCCTCAATCGAAAACAGGGACAATATCCATTTTTTCGTGGATAGACTGTCCCCTGCGGATACATGGCGTTTATTCGGTAGGTTCAAGCATAAGGCTGTGTACCTGGACATTGAAACAACAGGGTTTTACCAGGGCATCGACGAGATTACCCTTATTGGCATCTATGACGGCCAAAACATAAAAACCTTTGTGCAAATAAAAACCTTTGTGCAAGGCATGAACTTGGATGAATTTGAACTGGCAATAGCACCTTATGAGTTAGTCATAACCTTCAATGGCTCCCAGTTTGATTTACCCTTTATCAGGCGCCAATTCCCACACATTTCTTTACCTCCCGCCCATATCGACCTCAGGTTTTTCCTGAAGAAGCTGGGCTATAGAGGCGGTCTCAAGGCGATTGAAAAATCCTTTGATCTGTCTCGTGACTCTGCCATTGATGGAATGGATGGTTACGATGCTGTTTTGATGTGGAACGCTTACCAGTCGGGAGATGAGAATGCCCTGGAACGCCTGATCCTCTATAACACCGCAGATATTGTTGACCTTGAGCCCTTGATGGAAATAGGATACCAGGAGATGAAGAGTCAATTGCTTCCCTCTAATAAACAACGGGGTGAACATAGAAGCGGTTAAAAATGAACCTCCCTGCAGCCCCGCAAGCGGGATCTCCGCTTTGCTCCGACAAGCTGCGGGGTATTCTGGCGAAGGCGAATAAATTTCAATTTCGAAAAAGATATGCCTCCCAGGCCCTGCTATCCAACTCAAAACTTCCCAGGCTAAAAACTCAAAACCACCATATATTTTGACGTCTTTTTCCTTGACCTGCAGTTGGAATTTCCTTATATTCCTCCCCCGAAGAAGCGAGTTTTTCTCACTTCACTAAATTTGTTTCGGAAATCCTCCCCCTAAAGCCTGCGAACTGCCCTCTCGGCATGCCTATTGCGTAAAGAACAACAGGAATTATGCCGGCGATCTTGTGGAACTGCGGGGCGACCGGGACTACCCGAATGCAATCATTGCAAAGTTCGGCAAAAATCTCGACTCAAGCGAAATTACAAGGATTTTGCAAGTGATCAAGAAAAAGAAATGGCTTCAAAGGATACGAAAGAACGAAATACGAAATTCATGGCGCTCACACTCGCAAGGAGCTGGCGGCGTTTGTCCGCCAAGACTAAAATTAACGGATTTCAAAGTACCGGTGTGATAGGTCGAGGGTAAAGTCCGGCCTATTTTCCGTGTGGGAGGAGATTCCACTCGCGAAGGATTATTCCAGCAAGATACTGTTCACCAGAAATTTACAAACTCTTTTTATATGCATACCACCTTTTATATAGAAGTCGCATTTTAGTCGGGGCTGGGGATGTTTCTGAAAAGCAATATCTCAAAAAAGATTCCACAGGACTTGCAAGTGGCCAAATATTGGGGTTTACTCCTGGGAGTCAATGGGAATCACCTCTTAAACATTGTTAAACCCCAAATATTTCTGAAATCAATAGATAATTGCTTTGAGGAAATTTCTCCAGCCCTACCATGGTATTGAGTTTGTAAATTTCTGGTTCACATAACAAATAATAAGAAAGAATGTTGCCATACTAACAGCTAAATGGACTGAACCGCACGGGCTAAAATTATTCAATTGGGGAGCGCTATGAAAACTTTTTCTCCAAAATACTGGATGCAGCCTCTTTTACTTCTGGTACTTATGGGCCTTATTTTAGGCGCGACAAAAAACACCGGCTGGAAACTAATTTACCTTAAATATCATTCCGGGCAATTGTACCGGTCATCATCCGAGCTGCAGGCTCCCACGGATAACACCTTCGGCCGTTACGGCATGCACCAACTTTTTGACGGCGACCTGAAAACGTGCTGGGCGGAGGGGACGGCCAGTTCGGGGATCGGGGAGACATTGTACATTGCTGTGCCCGAGAGCGCCTGCGCAATATCCTTAGCCAATGGCTTCCAGAAAAGCCGGGCCTTGTACCGGGCCAACAACCGGATCAAAACCATCGCTCTTACCATGTTTGTCGGGATCAGCCGTGAAGGTGAGGCCACCGAGCTATTTACGGTGTATCATGCCACAAAGTTTCAGGAGACAAAGACCCTTGCACTGCAGGACACCTTCGGATTCCAGAGAATACCCGTCCCGTTTGACTGGCCCAAGGTACAAGCATTTAAAGAAAGCTTGCCAGCGCAATTTAAGTTCAGGCAGAGCCTTGCCGACAAGTCTTTAAAACTGGATGTGCGATATATTCTACAAATCAAAATTCTGGATGTATTCAAGGGCACCAAATATGATGATACCTGTATTTCGGAAATCAAGATTGACACCGCCTCACAGCCATATCCGGTCATTGAAAAAGTTTATGTGAACAAACACGAAAACACCATTCTTATGAACACGAAATCGGCATCCAACATCATCCTGGACCAAGATCCGCATGCCGTTTTCCAGATCGTGGCTGTTAGTGCCGCCCGGCAGTGGGTAATTGTTATTGAAATGCCCGCCGAGATCGGCAGTTCCCGGGCTGAAACGACCTATGTACTTTACAACACCCGGCTCAAAACCCGGGTTTCTCCGAAGATTCTCGGACCCGGAGTGGATGAGATGTATGATTTCGAACAGATCGGCGGGAAAACCTATCTCAACTACCTTAACAACAAAACCATGGAGATCGACCGGCTTGATCTCAATGCGGTCTGCCGGAAATTGGCAGTTACGAATTGAGCGACAACGGCACCTAAAAAAGACACCAAAATCAGGGAGGACATGGATTATGAGAAAAGCATTTTATGGGTTAGTGATGGTAAGCCTGGTTTTTATTTGGGCTTGCGGCTCTTCTGAAAACGGCGACTCCGACAAGATAGCCAGGCAAAACGCCCCGCGCGAAGAAACCGCCACTAAGGCCGACAAAGCAGCCCCAAAACCGCGGGTCACAGTCACCCGGCAGGATCTCGAGCAAAAACTCAAGGACCTCGGCATCCCGGTTTACGAAAACGCCGTGTTCGATCGAATAAAGAAAACTAAAAACGGCACCTACAGCATCCTGTATCTATTGCCGGATACCAGCAAGCAATACGAAAAAACGGTCAATGAGTTTTACTCCCAACTGCTGGACAAAATCGCTGCCCAGAAGGGTTGGAAAAGGTCCAACGCCGGTAACCTGATGATGTTTCTCGATGCCAACCAACAGCTAGTTTTCTCCTGCTCGAATGTGGTCACCCTCAAGGGCGATAGGCACTTGCTGGAATTTGACACCGGTAATGCCGGTTGAACCATATAATGTGCGCTGCTTATGCTTGAAATCGCGCCTAAAAAGTACTTTCCCTGAGCTCATAGAAAATGGGTGCACTTTCTATGAAAGTGGGAAGTTAAAGGAGAACAGTAATGAATGGACAATTAAGGGAAAAAAATAGCATCCATTGTTTTTTGTTGACCGCTATTGTGGCATTTCTTTGTCTGTATATGGGTTCTTTCGCATATGCCGATGCCACAGCAAAAGAGGTCTGGGAGGTAAGGGTGGCCAAGGCGGAGCAGTTGGAAAACCGGGACTGGGGTGTTCGCCGGGTTTCCGACCCTTACGTGGTGGTTCATAAGTGGCCAGGTAACACTATTATTGGTACCACTCGCGTCGTGAAGGATAGTTTAAACCCTGTTTGGGACCAGTCTTTTACCTATGTTTATGATGCTTCGTTCCCACCGAGCCTCAACTTTAAAATCTGGGATGAAGATCCCTTGAAGAAAACCTTTCTGGGTATGGCCAGGGTAATCGAGGCCAGGGAGGGTATCTACCGGCTTCAACTTTTTCGATGTTATGTCGGACCACGATGTCCGCGATTGAAATCCGGGTTCCTGACCGTTTCAATCCGCCGCCTTGAAGCCGAAAAAGTTCATGTCCCCAGTCTCATAGGACTGACCAAAACCGAAGCCTGGAAAGCACTGCGCGGCAAAGGGTTTAGGGCCAGCCGTCAGATCGTCTATACCCAGACCATGACCCCGGACGAAGGTAAAATTTATGCCCAGAATCCCACGGCAGGGGCCCTGGTGGACAAAGGCGCCAGCCTGATGGTCTTGATGCACGAGGCTCAGAGACGGGTTATGCCCCGAGTGACCTCAATGTCTGAAAAACAGGCCCGGAACAAACTCCAGTTTTTGCTTAAGCCCCCAAGGATTCAATACAACCACAGCCTGGCACAAATTCGGGACCCGGACAAATGGTACCGGGTTACCAAGCAAGGCCCTAGACCCGGCACCCGGGTCACCCTGGACGCGCCGGTAACACTCATCGTTGCTGTTCCGGCACCCGGCACCCCGGTGGAAATGCCCGATCTGAA
>JAFDDT010000088.1 GCA_019310725.1 Deltaproteobacteria bacterium
GCCTTCCTGGGGTTTCTCCTTGGCGGTATCAGGGATGATAATACCACCTTTGGTCTTTTCTTCTTCCTCGACTCTCTTCACGATAACGCGGTCATGCAATGGTTGGATGTTCATCATCGGCCTCCTTATAGATTGTTTTGAAAACGAAAGACAGGTAAAATACATAATGCATAAAATGAAAATGTCAAGCCCTCTCGTATATAAAAATATTGACTTTCATGGCTCAAGTATCATCAGGAAATGCTCAAAAACGGACACAGCATGAACACAACCGGGATACATTTTCCTTTTAGCACAAGCTATCCGCGGTGGGCTTATGTTGTATTGGTTCTATGCTTACGAGCTATCCTCGGGCCTTGAACCAAAGCTTGACTCAGTTTTTTTCACAATACCCGAACCCCATGCTTTGATATCAGGGGGGCGTCATGTTTCTCTTCATATTCTGTCAAACTTTTGGCATCAGGCTTTTCTTTGCTTTCCATGTGTTTCGGTCATGGGTTCAAAAGCATTTCCAGCCTTTTCATCTGAGACCATAGTATATTGATTTTATTAATATTTTTCTCATTATCAACATGAGTCTCTCATGTCCTATTTCCGTTGGCACGGCTATTGCTGCAAATACAAATAGAATAATTTTTGGATCGAGATAAGGCACCGGAATATTCGTTACCCTCGAGACCGGCAAACGACAATGCTTCTACATAATATGAACGCTAAAAGCCTGCAAAATGTGGGGTCAAGGGCAATATCATATAATTAAGCTTATTTTTGTTAATTATATTCAGAAGAAGTAAATAGAAGGCATTTGTAAAACATTTATGTTGGGCAAAGAATCAGGAGGATAGATTATGCCTACGTATATCTGGGCCGGCAAGACAAGAAAAGGACGTGTCTTGAAAGGTCACTTAGACGCTGTTGATGAAAGGATAGCAAGGATACAACTCAAGAGGCGGAATATTGATGTTACTAAACTCAAAAAAAAGCCCAAAGACCTTTTTGAGAATATCTCATTTCTCCAGCCAAAGGTCTCTCCCAAAGATGTTGTAGTGTTTACCAGACAGTTTTCTACTATGATCGATGCTGGTCTTCCTCTTGTTCAGGGTCTAACTATGCTATCGGAACAGACCCAAAATAAAACCTTTAAGCGTATTCTCAGCCAGGTAACAAAGGACGTGGAGGGTGGGGCAACCTTGGCAGATGCCTTGAACAAACACCCCAGGGTGTTCGACTCTTTGTTTGTCAATCTGGTTGCTGCTGGAGAGGTTGGGGGTATTCTCGATACTATTTTGCAACGCCTAGCTGCATATATTGAAAAGGCAGAAAAGCTGAAATCTCAAATCAAGGGCGCCATGACTTACCCTGCTGTTGTGGTAGGCATTGCCATTATTGTCATTGCCGTGATTATGATCTTTGTCATTCCTGTATTTCAAGATATGTTTTCCAGTTTTGGAAAGGCACTGCCGGGGCCGACCCAGTTGGTGGTAAACATGAGCAATTTTACCAAGAACAACATCCACTGGATTATTCTTGGATTAATTGTGTTTATGTTTCTTTTTAGGAGGTATAGAAAAACAGACTCCGGAAAAAGAAATATAGACAGTATTCTTTTACGGTTACCCATTATTGGTGAGCTTATCAGGAAAGTGGCTGTTGCACGGTTCACGAGGACTCTGGGCACGATGCTCAAGAGTGGTGTTCCTATCTTAGATGCCTTGGACATAACAGCCAAGACAGCGGGGAATGTAATCGTTGAAGAGGTTATTTTAGACGCACGATCGAGCATCGCTGAAGGGCAAACCATTGCTGAACCCCTTTCGGAGTCAATCATCTTCCCCGGCATGGTCACACAAATGATTTCAGTTGGAGAGTCAACTGGTGCCCTGGATGCCATGTTAGAAAAGATAGCCGATTTTTATGATGACGAGGTTGACGCTACGGTTGCTGCCATGACATCCATGCTGGAACCACTCTTGATGTTGTTTTTGGGCGGCTCAATAGGAGGCCTTGTGATCGCCATGTATCTTCCCATATTCCAGATGGCTGCGGCAATGGGCTAACTTGAGCAACCATGGTCAACACGGATCAAGACCCTGCAACGCAACAAACCCTTTCTCGCCTTCAATCACTGATGTTTTTGAGGGTGACCCTTGTTTCCCTTCTGTTAGGCGTTGCCATTATTATTCAAGTACGGGAAACAAAAACCTTTTTTGGCGAAATCGTTAACGCTCACTACTCGCTTATTGCTTCAGTCTATTTCTTCACCTTCTTATATATTATTGCATTCAGATACGTAAGAAACCTTACCAGGTTTGCCTACGTTCAGATTATTCTCGACACCATTCTCATAACGGCCATCATACATACAACAGGCGGTATCGAGAGCATGTTCTCCCTGCTGTATCTGTTGAGTATCATCTCAGGAAGCATTATTCTGTATCGCCGCGGTGGACTCATGGTAGCCTCTTTCAGCATCATTCTCTATGGTGCACTTCTTGATCTGAACTACTACGGACTCATCAACTCTATGGGCGCCTATTCTCTCTATCCCCAGGATTATCAGAGCGATGATGTCTTTTATAGGATTCTCGTTAATGGGGCAGCCTTTTATGTGGTAAGCTTTCTAACCAGCTTCCTATCCGAGCAGAGCCTGAGAAGTGAGAAGGCACTTAAGGCCAAACAGAAGGATATGGCAGATTTGGAGATCCTTAACGAAAACATCATTCAAAGTATCTCCTCGGGTCTTGTTGCAGTGGATGAGTACCGTAATATCATAGTTTTCAATAAAGGAGCGGAGGGGCTATTTGATGTTGAATCCACAGATGCTATCCGCAGGGATGTCTGTGAGATAATCCCTTTTATACAACCATATCTAGAGGAAAAAAACCCAAATAAGTTCAATCAAATTGTCTATCAAGGAGGTGACGGGAAACACATTGATTTGCTGCTTAATATTTCCTCTCTCACAGATCAAGATGGAAACAAGAAAGGGGAGATCCTTTTCTTTCAAGATATGACCCGCGTGAGGGAGATGGAGCGAGAGGTAAAGAGAATGGAGGATCTGGCCATGCTCGGAGAATTGTCCGCTTCAATTGCCCACGAGATCAGAAATCCTCTGGCTTCAATTAGCGGTTCAATACAGGTTCTAGATGATAGCTTATCAAGCGAGGACGCTTTGATCAATGAAAGGCTGATGGATATTATTTCGAGAGAAATAGACCGATTGAACCACATGGTCAGTGATTTCTTGCAGTTTGCTCGGCCCCAGAGTAAAGAGGTCGAGAAGTTTGACCTTAATCAATTGATTAGTGAAACCCTGTATATCTTTCAAAATAGCCAGAGCTGGTCCTCCAATCTAGCGGTAGAAAAAAAATTCTCTGTGCCTTTAGAGATGGGGTCAGATCCACAACAGCTCAAGCAGGTGATTTGGAACATCCTACTGAACGCTTCTGAGGCCATGCCCAAGGGGGGCGTTATCCGTGTGAGTACGGAGAAAGTAAACGGTTTTGATGGATCAGGTGGTTCCATAGAGTCTGTAAAGATAAAGGTCGAGGATAATGGGCCAGGAATAAACCCTAAGGTAATCAAGGACATGTTCAAGCCTTTTTCCACCACAAAAAAGGGCGGATCTGGTCTTGGCTTGGCCATAGTAAGGAGAATCGTGGATGGTCTCGGGGGTGAGGTTTCAGGACAGAATCTAGCCAGCGGGGGCGCCGCGATAACTATTGTTTTGCCCCTCCAATTGAAAGAGGAATCGGGTGGGTCCGGCAATGTTGGCTGATTACTTACCAAAAGACGCTCTTTCCCGATAACAGGCTAGCCAGGCCCAGGAGACCGCACCCTTAGGGCCCAACCGGCTGACATCGCTTGGCTTCCGCTTCGCCAAGTGTTTTTTGGCAAAAAACCTTTTAATGACCGCTCAAAGGAATTTGCCTTCGGCCAACAGCCTTTCTAAAAGGTGAGCCCCTCTCACCCTGCCACTAAAAGTCTCTCTGTTGCGACCATTTTGCACAGCCTATCAGGGTTTGATTGCAAGTATTTCTTGAATGGAGACCTAATCCCACATGAACTTAGCTCGCTTCGCTCACAATTGGAATAATGGAATGTTGGAACAATGGAATAATGGGTTATGGGAAAGTGGAGCAATGCGTCTATTTGCTAATTTTTTCTTGAAAACGAAGGTAAGAAAACATGGAACATGTTCCATATAAAAATACTGTTATTTCAACAAGTTATAGAAATTCCGATACATATAATTAATGTATGCGTTCACAGGTTCAGGCTGCCAGTCCTGTGTTCCAACATTTTTAGGGCATCTGTTATGTGGTATTATTTAGTTTCCCAGCTTGAATGTAGCCGAATTGCCTTGTATTTCGGCACCAGATGGTAACAAGGAATGGATATATTTGACCAACCATGGTTTTCTAAAATAGTGCGGCCGAGCAGGTATCTGGGCGGGGAAATAAATTCCATCAAGAAAGACCCCCGTCAGGTCGAGATCTCTATTGCCCTTGCCTTTCCTGATGTTTACGAAATAGGAATGTCCCATAGTGGCCTCAAGATACTCTATAGCATCCTAAACGCTCAGAGCTGGCTTGCAGGTGAAAGGGTGTTTGCCCCTTGGGTAGATTTGGAGACAGAGCTCAGAACCAGAAATATTCACCTCACCTCTCTGGAATCAGGTAGACCTCTGTGTGAGTTTGATATCGTAGGTTTTAGTTTGCAACATGAACTCTGCTATACGAATATTTTATCCATGCTCGATCTTGCACATGTCCCCTTTTTCTCTGAGGAGAGGGGATCTGATGATCCCCTGATTATAGCGGGTGGCCCTGCATGCTTTAATCCAGAGCCGGTAGCCAAGATTTTTGACGCAATGGTTATCGGTGACGGGGAGGAAGCAGCGCTTTCAATCTGTCGAACGGTGCGGGAGTGGAAACGGGATGCAAGAAAGACCAAGGGTGAATTGTTGCGGGAACTTTCAAAACTTAGAGGTATCTACATTCCCTCTTTCTTTGAGGTTCAGTACGATGCCCAGGGGCTTATCTGTTCGGTAAAGGCTTTGGAGAAGGGGTACACAGGCGTTGAGAAAGCTATTGTTCCTGATCTTAATTCCTACCCCTTTCCCTCGCAACAGATAGTTCCGTTTACCGAATTGGTTCACGATCGATTGACCATTGAGATTTCCAGGGGCTGCAGTCGTGGGTGTCGCTTCTGCCAGGCTGGCATGATCTATAGACCGGTTAGAGAACGGCATCCTTTAGAGATTTTACGCGCAGCGGAATGCGGCCTCAATGAGACAGGGTTTGAGGATCTATCCCTTCTCTCTCTCAGTTCGGGCGATTATAGCTGTGTTATTCCTCTGTTGAAGGAGTTGATGGCGGGGATAGCTGATAGACATGTCGCAGTTAGTTTTTCGTCCTTAAGGATGGATAGCGCTGTTTCTGAATTAATGAAAGAGATAAAAAAGGTCAGGAAAACGAGCTTTACAGTTGCACCTGAAACAGGCAGTCAGAGGCTGAGGGATATTATTAATAAGGGGTTGACTGATGATCAGATCTTAGAGGCTGCGAGGCAGATTTATGAGGGGGGCTGGAACCTGATTAAGCTTTACTTTATGATAGGGCTTCCTTATGAGCAAGATAGTGATCTTGTGGCTATAGTTGATCTCGGTAATAAAATTTCCAGACTAGCACCTGAGGGAAGAAAAAAACAGGTCCTCAATGTTAGTGTTGCATGCTTTGTTCCTAAGGCCCATACACCTTTTCAATGGATGCCGCAGCTTGGACTTGAGGAAAGCAAACGAAGAATCGGCTTTATAAGGGAAAGACTCGCGGGCCGCAGAGTAAAGGTCAAATGGAACAAACCGGAGGCAAGCTGGCTGGAGGGGATTTTTTCGAGGGGTGATCGGAGATTAACAGAGCTGGTGGTTGAGGCCTGGAACAATGGCGCCCGTTTCGACAGCTGGACTGAGCACCTTAACGTAGATATCTGGAGAAAGGCTTTCCAGAGACACGGGCTTGATCCCGATTTCTATCTTCTTCGCCACCGTGATCCTGATGAAATCATGCCATGGGATCACATCAGGGCCGGTGTGTGTAAAGAGTTCTTAGCGCATGAATGGCAAAAGGCCCTGGAGGGTGAAAAAACACCCGATTGCAGGGAGCGCTGTTTGGGGTGCGGCTTGTGTGATTATCCCGGCATTTCCCCGGTTCTATTTGATGGCTATCATTGGTTAGATGAGAGAGTTCCTGCCCAACCAAAACAATCCGCGGGCAGCTTCAAGAAGTATCGGCTCCATTTCACAAAACTTAAAAAGGCTCAATACCTGAGTCATCTAGAGCTCGCTCGGCTGTTCATCAGGGCGTTTGGAAGAGCTGGATTAGATTTGGTTTATTCTGGTGGGTATCATCCTATGCCCAAGGTTTCCTTTGCAACAGCTTTACCAGTGGGGATAGAAAGCCTGAGTGAGGTAATGGATATTCATGTCAAAGACAGCAAACACACATCTCTTTCAACTGAACGGCTTAATGGGGAGCTGCCCTCTGGAATCAGGGTCCTGTTCACAGAAGAGGTATCGATCGGGAGCCCCCCTCCTCAAATCAAAGAAAGCCATTTCCGTGTAACGATAAACGGCTCTTTCCAAAAAGAGGATCTGGATAGGTTCTTGAAGCTCAACTCCTATGTGGCAGTCAAGAAGCACAGAAAGGGTGAGAGAACAGTTGACATTCGATCTCAGGTAAAAAAAATACGTCTGGTATCCTCTGATGAGCTGGAATTAGTCGTAAGACACGGAAGGGGCCCGCAAATGAAGCCAGCGGAGATTATAAAGGAGATATGCGCTTTGCCCGAGAACCAGGTAGCGGGAATGAAGACACTAAAAACAAAGGGTGTTCTTTTATGAGGTCAGATCATGACAAATGAACTGGTGATTAATGCAAGGCCACATGAGAAAAGGATCGCCTTGGTGGAGAATGGTGTAGTTGTTGAACTCTATATCAATAGAGGCTCTGAACAGGAACTCATGGGTAATATTTATCTTGGCAGAGTGGTGCGGGTTTTACCAGGAATGCAGGCAGCTTTTGTAGATATAGGCATAGATAAGCCGGCCTTCTTATACGTAGCCGATGTGTACAATGACGCGCGCCACTGGGAGCAGGTTATGCTGCAAGAAGGGGATGAGGATAATAACTCAGAAAATGAGAGCCCCCTGCGGATGAGACAGTTGAAAAATTTCGATATTAACATAGAGGGTCTCTTGCAAGAGGGGCAAGATATTATGGTTCAAGTCTCCAAGGAGCCTATAGGCACAAAAGGCGCCAGGCTCACCTCTTACATAACCCTTGCTGGGCGCCACCTGGTGTTTATGCCAACCATTGACCACATTGGCGTTTCCCGGAAGATAGAAGACGAGAAAGAAAGAACCCGGCTCAGAAAACTCATTCAGGAGTTACGGTCTTCTGGCGAGGGATTCATTGTAAGAACGGTAAGCGAGAGGGCACCCAAGGAGAAGCTAAAATCCGAGATGGAGTTTTTAAGCAGACTGTGGAAGACCATTCAGAAAAGGAAAGATTCCTCCTCTGTCCCCAATCTTCTTCACAAGGAATTGACCATTACCCTCAGGGCTGTGCGGGATCTGTTTACCAAAGAGATTGACCGACTGGTAATCGACTCACGGGAGGAGTATCAAGCAATTATGGAATTTATAGAGAATTTTGTTCCGAGTCTCAAGTACTCTGTTGAACTCTATGAGGGGAAGGAACCTCTTTTTGATGCCTATGGCATTGAGATGGAGATAAGCAGGGCGTTAGATAAAAAGATCTGGCTAAAATCTGGTGGATATATTGTTATTGAATCAACAGAGGCCCTAGCGACCATAGATGTTAATACCGGAAGCTATGTAGGGAAGAGAAACCTTGAGGAAACCATAGTAAAAACGAATCTCGAGGCGGTTAAGGAGATTGCCTATCAAATAAGATTGAGGAACATTGGGGGTCTGATTGTCATTGATTTCATTGATATGGACAGGGAATCTGACAGGGAGAAGGTGTTTCTGGTCCTCAAGGAGGCATTGGAAAAGGATAGAGCAAAGACTACTGTCCTGAAGATGTCGGAATTAGGCCTGCTTGAGATGACCAGGAAAAGGACACGGGAGAATATCAACCTGTTTTTAACTGAGCCTTGTTTTTACTGCGATGGGAGGGGCAGGCTCAAATCGTCCACGACTATATGCTACGATATCTTCAGGGACATGGAGAGAGAAACAGCCTCTGATGAGGGTGGCAAGGTCTATCTCTTAGTGAATCCTGAAATAGAGAGGGTTTTGAAAGAAGAAGAGAGATATTCTGTAATGGAATTAGAAAAGAAGATCAATAGGCGCATTATCATAATTGCAAAAGAAGATTTTCACTTCGAGCAGTATGAGATAAGTGTTCAATGATTGCCGTGATCCTTTGGCATAGAAAGAACATGCAAAAGAAACCGCCGTATGAGCTCATCGGCATTAAGGGTGATGCGCTTTGTTTTATTGTCGTCATTGTGGTCCTTGTATGTCAAGGTGACCGTTGTATCGTCAATGGAGCTGATACGATGGTTGGATATGGGGCCACCCGGTGAGTGTAGCGGTCTAAGTATTCAAGCACCTCTCAGGCCCTGTGATAGGTGGTGTGGGGCATGGACGGTGTTTCTTCTGGAAGAATTCGTCAACTATCTTCCATTCAGGACTCTTTTGCCGCAGATAGAGTCTTTTCTCTCCAAAGCTATAAAACCTATTGGCCCGGAAGGTCTGATAAAACTTGGCCAATACGATTCCGTTTTCCCGTATTATTTGCAGATTATCTATTGTTACATCTATCGCGCCATATCTTTCACTCAGCCATTTTTTATAGGCCCGCCACTGCAACCAGCTTTTTCCTTGCGCAGTGAAGTCTCTGTCATAAAAGGACATATAGAGATCAATGTGACCCTCTTTCCATGCGGTGAGCCAGCTCTCAACGAATGCCTTGATTTGCCTCCTTTCCGCGATGAACTCTTCCCTAGAAATAAAGTTGATCTCTTGGGTTATGATGATAGGCGTATGTCCTTGGATGATATACCGGGAAAGCTCTCGTATGTCCTCATTGGTAAAAACGATACAACCGTTGGTGTCATGAGGCTTCAGGTCCTCATTGGTTCCGTGAATCCAAATCCCATACCCCTTTCTTCCCAGTTTGCGATCCCGCATATTGGGATAGTCAAGTGCAAAGGCCCGGTCTCCATAAATAGAGGACAGATCCTTCTGTTCAAAGGAATTGGTGACAAAATACACGCCCTCTGGTGTCTTCTTGTCATTCCTCTTTGACTTAGGCCCTGTATTCTCCCCTGTAGAACAAGTGTAAATCTTTACAGGGTCGTCAAGGTTTTGAGTCTGGTAAAGGTAAGCCTTTTGGGTAGCCTTTTCTACAATGAGTATGTGTCCGGGATCTTGGGGGGGAAAGTAAACCAGGGAGTCTGGCACGAGGTCTCTTGGTTCTGTTGGAGCACCCGGGGGCTTTGCTGGAACGGCCCCGGCTGCCTGAAAAGAGATCGTTAGAACCAAAAGAACTTTGATACCCAAACGAGTTAGCCTAACAGACAAATCGCTATATATCGCTAGAAATCCCATTTCAGCGCAACAGACCCAGATGGACTCGTCAGGATCAATTCTAATGAGTGAGAGGCCTGAGGTTGATCTTTCTTCTTAAATCTGAAACGATAGACAGTGGACCAAGGAGATACAAAGGGGTAAAAGGATACAGATAATGCCCTGTATCTTAGAATCTCTTTAGATATTGCTCTCTGTTTCTTAACCTTTCTGATTTCTAACGGCTCCAGCCTCAATTGCCCATCCTTGATAAGATACACCTTCCAGATAGAATCTCTTTCTGCAAAGTCATCCCATTCTCTCTCTGGCGTGTATATTGCTACCATAAAGTCATCGTAGTCTTGGCCTGCCCTTACTTGATCATCAATTATTTTTTGGGTCTCTTGGGGCGTCTGCATATAGACCCGCCCATATTCCTCTGCAAAGGCCCTCCTGAATTCTTCCACCTGATAGGTGGCCGTAACGATTAACTCCGTTCCCAGGCCCTTATGTATCGATCCCTTTCGTGTCCACTTGTCAAGGACCATCCGGTACTCAGGAGAAGTGTACTCTGTATCGGAAAGCTTTGTATATACTCGCTGAGTCGAGGTACAGGTCGAAAAAAAAGGCAATACCAAGAGAGAGAACAAGACTGGATACGCTAGACGGATAAGATTTTTATTGAAATACCCTGGCAAAGATCTCCTCCACATGTCTCAAATGATAGTTGAGTGAAAATATCTCCTCTATCTCTTTTTTGTCAAGATACTCTTGGATATCCGGGTCACCTCCGAGAAGTTCCTTAAAGCTTTCTTCGCCATGCCAGGCCTGGAGAGAGACTCTCTGCACCAACGAGTATGCATGCTGACGGGCACAGCCTTTGGCTATTAAGGCTAGTAATACCTGTTGCGAAAAGATGAGTCCCTTGAGTGTTTCAAGGTTCTCCGCCATAGTTTTGCTATACACCACCAGATTCTTTAACATGCGGGTCAATCGGTTCAGCATGTAGTCTATGAGGATAGTGCTATCTGGCGCGATCACCCGTTCCACAGAAGAGTGGCTAATATCCCGTTCGTGCCAGAGCGGGATATTTTCCATGGCGGCAAGAGCATAGGACCTAACAAGCCGAGCGAGTCCCGAGATATTTTCTGAACCTATAGGATTCTTTTTATGGGGCATAGCTGATGAGCCCTTTTGACCCGCGGCAAAAGCCTCTTCCACCTCCCCAACCTCTGTTCTCTGGAGATGTCTTATCTCTACAGCTATCTTTTCGATTGAGCCGGCAAGGATAGCGAGTGCAGTAAAATACTGGGCATACCTGTCTCTCTGAATAATCTGGGTGGAAATCGCTGCTGGCTTTAGCCCGATATGATCACAGACATATTTTTCGATCTGAGGGGGAATATTGGCAAAGGTTCCAACAGCCCCTGATATCTTACCATATCCTATCACATCCAGTGCCTGCTCAAGCCTGTTGAGGTTCCGTTTCATCTCGCTGTACCACACCGCCAGCTTGAGTCCAAAGGTAATAGGTTCGGCATGGATACCATGGGATCGCCCGATCATAACGGTATTTTTATGCTCAAAGGCCCTCCCTTTAAGAACAGCGAGGAGATTGTGAACATCATCTATGATCATGAGCATTGCCTCTTTGAGCTGGAGAGCAAGCGCAGTATCCAGTATATCAGATGAGGTAAGACCCAAGTGGATAAAGCGAGCGTCCGAGCCGACATACTCCTCCACATTGGTTAAGAAGGCAACAACATCGTGTTTTACCTCCTCCTCTATCTCTTGAATCCTATCAACGGAAAAATCTGCTTTTTCCTTGATAGTATCAAGGGATTTCTGGGGGATCATCCCCTCTTGAGCCATTGCCTCGCATACAAGGACTTCGACCTCAAGCCATTTCGCAAAGCGATTCCGGGGTTCCCATATCGCGCCCATCTCTGGCCGTGTATACCGTTCGATCATGTCAGCACCTTAATGAGATCCATTCGCAAAAAATTGATTTCGCTCTATCCGTAAGCATTTTGGGGGCACTTAAGCCGTTCAGATAAAATGCTAAAACTCGGTATAATGCCCTCAGACACTTAGCACTCCTTAACGCTGAACATCTCAAGCGCTTTTCTCCCAAAATGCTCAATCTCGTTCACAAAACGCTTTTTACGAACTTGTCAAATATGAGTAATGCTTTTTTCACCTATAAGTTAATTTGCCGACAAAATCAAGGACAATAGCAGGCTAACCAGGCTAACGTTAAACTCCAGGGCAGGGATATTGGTCCCCAAGGTGTATATGGCAGGTTGTGCCATTGCTTGAGAAATTCCTTTGATGATCCGCTAATAGAGCTTAACTTATTGATGGCAGATTGTTCAATGATAAAATCTGGTGTTTTTTCTTGACAGGGATGGGTCAATAGTGATGAATAATCGATCATATTTTGAATACCTATCTATAATAAGCACAGATTGCAGAGGAGACTCGGAAAATTATTCAGAAGAGAACAGAAATATCTGGCACAGAGAGAGGAAATAGGAATAACTGGGTATCGCGATCATGCCCTGAAAAGATAGAATCCATCGGAAAAAGTGATGTAAAACAGATTGAGGAAAAAAGGTAATCAAACAGAAAAGGGGAGAGTAAGACAATGAGAAAGGTCTTTATTTTTTTGGGAATTTTCTTTTTTTTGCCAGCAGGCTCCTCACAAACCATGGCCTCTGATGTTCTTACGTTGAAAGATAGCATCAACATAGCGTTAGAGCGGAGTTTGGCTGTGCTCTCGGCAGACGAAGAGATAAAGGCAAAGGAATTTGAAGAGCGCTCCGCAAAGGCCGATTTTTATCCAAAACTAAGCACCAGCTACACCTACACCTATATGGATAAGGATACTGTTGATGATGCCAAAAGCACTATGTGGGTGTGGAATCCACTAACTCTTGCCCACGTTCCAAGGGAGGTTTCGCCGCTAAGGACTGATAACTACCAATTCAGCATAACAGCCACGCAACCCTTATTTACCGGATGGAGGCTTTCGATGTCACGTGACTTAGCCTCCTTAGGCGTAGACACGGCCAAGATCCAGAAAGTGAGTACTATTCAAGATTTGGTATTTGAGGTTAAGGCGGCATATTTTGCGATTCTAAAGACAGATAAACTCCAAAACGTGGCCAGACAGGCCGTGGAGCAGCTGGAGGGCCATCTGGCAGTAGCCCAGGCCTTTTATGATGAGGGAATCATAGCCAAAAATGAGCTCCTCCAGACAGAGGTGCAGATGGCCCAGGCACGGCAGGATTTAATCAGCGCAACCCACGGGGTTCTGCTGGCCAAGTCTCTGTTCAACAAGCTGCTCAGGAGAAGACTTACCAAACCGGTAAGTATCAAAGACATACTCGATTATACCCCTGTCAGGCTGCGCCTTGATGAGGCAGTTGAAAAGGCGGTACTGAATAGGTCAGAGATCCAGGAGGTATCCTTGAATGTTGTGGCTGCTGAAAAAGGCGTGAAATTGACCAGGAGTAGCTACTATCCATCAGTGACCTTCATTGGAAACTATTCGAGAGACACTGACGAACTCTTCTTGTCGGCTGTCACAGGGGAAGATCCTGATATATGGACCTTAACTCTACAAGCAGACTGGACTCTTTGGGAGTGGGGCAAGAGGAGGGATGAAGTAGCAGCCGCCAGGGCCAGATTGGCAAAAGCTAGAAACCTGCTCATTGAGATCAAGGACAATATCTCCCTGGAAGTGCAGGAGGCCTATTTGTCTCTGAAGGAGGCGGAAAGAAATATTCAGGTGAGCAAGAAAGCAGTGGTTCAGGCGGAGGAAAACTATAGGATGAATGAAGAGCGATACAAACAACAGGTAGCCACATCAACCGACGTCCTGGACGCCCAGACCCTGTTGACTCAAGCACGGGCAAACCATTTTAACGCCCTGAGTGACTACAACATTGCCTGGGCGCGACTTGAAAGGGCTATGGGGATAGGCTATGAAACAGAGGGAAAATAACGAGGAAACATGTATTGCGCTTTCGATCTGGGTAGTTAGGAGATGGTGGTGACCCTGTCCTTCTCCTGTTCATATTTGAGGCCACAGGCATCGCAGGTTGCTTTTCCATCTTCGAAATGCAACCTGACCCCACACCTGCAAACCCACCCTTTTATCACTGCGGGATTTCCGGCTACCAGTGCATAATCTGGTATCTCATGAAGCACAACAGATCCTGCAGCCACAAAGGCAAATCTTCCGATGGTATGTCCGCATATTATGGTCGAATTAGCACCCAGCGTAGCCCCTTCTTTTACCGTTGTTGGTCTAATCTCGTCCTTGCGAGGGATATAACTCCGTGGGTTAAAGACATTGGTAAATACCATGGAAGGGCCACAATTAAAGACATTGGTAAATACCATGGAAGGGCCACAAAAAACCCCATCCTCCAAGGTTACCCCAGGGTATACGGAAACATTGTTCTGTATCTTTACTGTATTGCCTATGGTTACATCCGGGCCAATCATTACGTTCTGACCGATACTGCAATCCCTTCCGATAATGCTCCCCTTGATAATGTGAGAGAAATGCCAGATCCTTGTTCCCCTTCCAATTATGCATCCCTTATCCACCGTGCTTGTCTTATCCACAAAATAAGACTGTTCTTCCCTCTTTTTTCTATCAGAGCGGAAAGAAACAGGAACTATCTTTCCTTTATGCTCCAGGGATTCCTGGCAGGCCTGAAGCACTGTTAAGACCTTGAGACCCTCAGGCCCCCCGGTTCGGGGCTGGTGATTATGTGTGATACATTCCAGAAAGTGCCGGCATTCCTCTCTCAAGGGCTCCACCTGATCAACGGGCACTACCTGACCTTCCTTCTTATTTGGAGTCGGAAGATGGTCCTTCCATTCTATGATATGCGGATAGACAATAAGTTTATCCTCTAAGTTCAGATCATTGAATGAGGCCATTTTTCTATCGCCCACAATCACCAACCGCTGCTCCTTATAAGGATGGAGCCAGCTTACAAATATGTGGGCCTTAATTCCCGATGGAAAGGAGAGATGACTCAGGGTTACATCAGCAATCTTCTCATGAAGGTAATTTCCTCCTGAGGAGCATGCAGTATCTGGCATCTCCCCGGTGAGGCTGAGAATGACTGATATATCATGAGGGGCAAAGCTCCAGAGGATGTTCTCCTCTCTCCTTATCTTTCCCAGGTTCAGCCGGTTAGAGTAGATATATTGGATCTTTCCTAACTCTCCTCCTTCAACCAATTCCTTGAGCTTTATTACTGCTGGATGATATTGGAGGAGATGCCCCACCATGAGAATCCTTTCTCTTTCATCAGATAGGTTTACCAGTTCTTCTCCCTGTTCCACATTCAATGCCAGCGGCTTTTCCACAAACACATGCTTATCAGCTAGCAGGCAATTCCTTGCCATCTGGTAATGCATCTCCGCAGGGGTGGAGATGACTACTGCATCGATACTATGATCCGAAAGTATGTCCGGGAGGTAAGCAGTTGTTTTTAGCCGCGGGTATGTTTTTTTGGTTTCATTCAAATTTGTTTCATCAAGATCACAGAGCACAGAAAGGGAGCCCAGTGAAGCAAAATTCCTTACCAGATTCTTCCCCCAGTAACCAGCCCCCACAACTGCTATCTTTTTGGCAGGCTTCTTCACGTTTCCTCTCCTATCCTGTTTTCTTTTTGCGGATCTCTAAGAGATTCCTTGCGCTTATGAACAATTAGCGTACCTGTTCACAGGTTCAGGGTTCACCGTTCAGGGTCAAGAAAAAAGAAGGCATTGAAGACGTTAAGGCCTCGGTAAATAAGGCTCATTTTCCCAGGTAGCTGCCAATTTGGCTCCAAGTTATGGATTACGCCTGAGGAAGCTGACACTTTTCTCGTAAATATGCATCCCAAAATGCAGTCCGGGGGACGACAATGGAGCTTTGAACCCCTGGCCCAGACCGACCATCTGTACTATATATACGAAAAGTATAGTCTAAGGGTACTCAAGCACAGGTTTGGAATCATGCCATGAGTCGCACCAGGCGGGCTTTGAACCCGTGAACGCCCACCAATTAACTAACCTTCTCAGCGATCCAATCTTCGATTTCTACGGCCAAAGATCGTTGAAGGAGCTCGATTGAAACTACTACCTTGTCTGATTTACCCTTATGTCTGAGATAAAAGCCTGTTAGCCCTTTTAATGGCCCTTCCATAATCATAATCCTATCACCTTTCTTCATATATGCCTGGTTTCTTACCGTTCTGTCGGTGCCATGGAGTATCCTCAGAGATGCTATTTCTTCCTCTTTCACAGGAACAGGCTTATTTTCTGTACCGACTATTCTGACCACACCATAGGTTTTGACTATATCCCAGTAATGATACGGATTCAGATCTGAATGCACAAAGACATAGCCAGGCAAGAGGGGGACCAAAATTCTCTTCCTCCTGTCCTTGCGACGGCTCATAACCTCCACCTTGGGGACAAAGGCCTCGATTGATTTTTTCATGAGCCCATTAAAGACAACATCCTCATGCCGACTCCTGGCGTGAAGGGCATACCATTTCAGTTGATCTTCCCGCATGTCGCAACCCGGCCGAATCTCCTTATTTGCTGCTTAATTAATGAACATTAGAAGGTTCATTATAATACTTGTCAAGCCTAAAATCCTATTGGAACTCCTTCTTTACCTTTGAATAAAGGGCGCTCATCCTTAGGATGTGCCTAAACATAGGCAGACACACACACGACATGAACCGGTAAGCCAGATCGGATTTTGTTTGAATAAGATAATCGAATTTCTCCTTGGGCATAAAGGCGAGCCGGCACGGTGTAAGAGGCACAACACTGGCCGAGCGAGGTTTATCATCTATCAAGGCCATTTCCCCGAAGATCTGGCCTGCCTCTAACTGCCCTAATACAATTTCCTGAAAATCGGGTGTAAAGGTAATGACCCAAACCTTTCCCTCTAAGATAAGATAAACCCCGTCGCCCCTATCCCCCTCGGCAAAAATCTCCTCACCGATGTCAAAGCTTCTCTTATCTTCAAATAGCCTCTCTATTTCATCCAAAGAGAGGCTGGGGAGGTATGTTTTCACACACTGGGACTCAGAAATGATATTTTCCAGTCTTCTAAAGCCCTCTGAGTCGTTTTCCAAAAACTGCCTCAAGGCTGCAATTGCGATTTTATACTTTTCACTCACGTTTCTGAGTCTGTGGGGGAGAATTGTGAAAAGCCGATAGATTAAATCATATGCATATTTTCTATTATTCACCAGGATATCTTCAAATTCATCCCTCGGTAAGATGCCGATCCTGGTATTATCCTGGGTAACCTTTATGATGGCAGACCTTCTTATATCGTAAAATAAACTCATTTCTCCAAAGATCTCACCTGCACCCAATGCGGCCAGATTTACCCCATCAGCAATCGCGGAAACTTGGCCTTCTTTGATGTAATACAGCTCCGTCCCTTGGCTATTTTGCTCGAACACGATATCACCCTGATTAAAAACCCTGGTTCGGTAGAATATCTGGTCAAGGTTTTCCTTGCTCACCCTCCCAAATAAGTCACCACTGAGATTCTGATATATGAGATCTATCTTGCTTCTATCGATCCGCCCAGTTTCTCTTTGTGCCGGCGCCAAAAGGTCATCTACATATTCTATGAGCTCTCGTTTGAAAGACTGGGGCATTCGCATAAATTCAAGAGATGACCTTCTGGCCTCATCCACCGAAAGGTATTGTTTTGTCTGGATCTTTCTATAAAGGAGATATTCTCGAAGAGAATCTATGCCCTCAAGACCAGCTAGGAATTGATACGCCTCCTCCTTTTTCGCCTCTCCATCAATGAGGCTATCCACCCTTATAGTCGATAATCTCGCTTTTCCCTTTTTAACAATGCTGTTTTGTGAAACCCCAAGAGAGAATCTCTGTGCCTGATCGATAAGGGCTATATCAGTGGAGGTTAAAGGCTGGATTTGTTCTGCCAACACATCAAACTCAAGCCCGATAGAGCGCAGCCGCTTTATTATGAGGGCATTGTTGATCCCTTTGCCAGAAACATTCCCATGCACATCTGCGCTATAGTGAGGGGGAGCAAAGAGCAATTTACCATAGTTGTCAGTGGCATGCACCCTTAGGAAGACCCCCTTGTCTTTACTCCATCTACCGATCTTTTCTGCCCCAATCAAAGGATCCTCCCCTTCAATATTCAGGTGCCCAACATCCAAGGTTATCCCAAAATTATCCCTGACCACCTCATTGGGCAAAAGATTGCAGATTTCATTAAAGATGGACATGAGAGTATCTGCATCCTGCCGTTTTTCTGTCTCGCAGTAATTCTCGACGGTGACGCGAACAGGAGTCCCGGCAGCTGTCATAACAAGATTTGCCATCTCCTTGATCCTTGTCAGGTCAATAAGGTGGACCACAACGGATCCTGCACCTATGTCTCGTGCAAGGAAGATAGTCTCCCGCTGAGGACCCAGGGAATCCAAAGGATTATAGAAGAGTGGCTTCCCCCTATCAGCATCGGGGAATGGTGCATAGGGCCCAACAATAGGTGAATGTACGTCAATCTTTATTCCAAAACTTGCGGCAGTAGTTCTTATCTCGTGTCTTTTGTCCTCACTGAATTCCTCTGGGAGCAGTCGAACATAATTAAAGGGGTGAAAATCGACATCGAGCTCAAGCCCTGCCAGGCTATTCTTTCTGGCCCACACAATCATCTCAACAGGATCCCAGATCTCTTTCTCCCAAAAGGTACCTGCCAGAACCCGCCTCGGGTTGTCCAATTTTTCCTGAAAATCGAAAGATGCCTGATTTGCCAAAAAAAGGGATTGATAGTTTCCAGCAAACTGGAGCATATAAGAATCAAGCTCTTCTTGCCGGTATCTATGGTAAAAGAAAAATGAGGGTGCATGTTCATATAGCCACCCCACCTTAGCAAAGAGGAAAGGCGATCTGGTGAGGTCTCTGAGAGGAGATGATGCGCTGTGTTTCCTTGATAAATTCAGGATATGCTTGAGGGTATCAACTGAAAGCTTATACCCATACTTTCTCACCGACTTATGGGTGGCCAGAAGAATAAGGGCGTTATCGTCCTTTACGCCGAGCCTCCTGAGTTTAGTGACCGAGTTCCTGTTAAACAGATCATTTTCATTCAGGCTCTCCTCGAGAACAGAATTAACTGCTATTTTACTTACTGACCTATTGGCAACCATTTCGTCAACATAATGCATGAGGCAAAGACAAGAAGTGACTGAAGTTCAACACGCCATAAATCTGGCGGGTAAAAGTGCCTGAAGTACTTAAAGTTGAAAGTTATGTGCTAACCCGCCCGAATAATTTGAGGAATTTAGGGATTATGGAATGCTCACCATCCGCCCTTGGTAGGATAGAGATTGGTGAGCCTAGAGATCAGCAGATCATGTGGTATGATTCATGTTACCTAACGAGGTGCCCAAACCTCTTCCAATGTGGCCACGACCAATAGATAATAAAGGCCTTGCCCTTTAGCTTATTCAGGGAAACAAAGCCCCAATATCTGCTGTCAAGGCTCCGATCACGGTTATCACCCATAACAAAGATAGCGTTTTCCGAAACCACTTTAGGCCCAAAATCCTCATTTTTCTTGTATACATCCAATATATAATGATTGGTATCACCAAGAAACTCCAGGTACTGATGCGCACGCCCGATGTCTCTATCTATATACATCCCGACATATTTTGTCTCTATTCTTTCATTATTCACATAGAGCGCATCATCTCTTATCTCAATCGTATCCCCTGCGACTCCTATAACCCTCTTGATGAAATCCTTCTTCTCATTTCTAGGCCATTTGAAAACGACTATATCTCCCCTCTTCGGTTTCTTGATCTGGAAAATGTAGTGGTCAGTGAACGGGATCTTGACTCCATAGACAAACTTATTTACCAAGATATGATCACCAACAAGCAATGTTGGCTTCATAGACCCCGAAGGGATCTTGAAGGCTTGAACCACAAATGCCCGAATAAAGAGTGCCAGAAGAACGGCTATTATGGCTGCCTCCAAATACTCCCTGAACAGGCTCTTTTTCTGAGGTTCTGCCGCTTGTTTCCCCTTCTTTTCTGCTCTCTCCACCTATAGTTCCTTTCTACCTATCCGTGAAATTTGTTTAATTAGGACGCAGATTTTCGCCGACCTGCCCGCTATGCGAGTCCGCAAGGCGAGGCGGGCGGATACCCGCAGATATTTATTCTCTTTATATTCAAAATCTTGGTAATCTGCGTTCATCTGCGTCCAAAAGAAAATTCCTATGCAGTGAACTTGCCGGACAAGTTGCCTTCTTGTACAGTAATTTTTTAAAATAGGCAATTCTAAAATAGTTACAGTTTTTTTGGTTATTTCGATAAGATTCTTGTGGGAGTATTACAATATATTGTGTCAAGATTAGAAATAACCACTATATGTATATAAATTGTGATAATTTTACTTAATTTATTAAAAATACTTGACAAATTAAACTATATATTGTATTAGTATAAAAACTTTTCTTATTTTTTGATTAAACTTTATTGGAGGGAAAAGATAGTGCCCCAGAATACGGTAAGGAAAATAAGAGAAGAACTCTTGCTCAGTAAAGCAGAGCTGGCGAGAAAGGCGAGTGTTTCTCCACTCACCATCGACAGGATTGAAAAAGGTAAGGATTGTCGGATGGAGACAAAAAGAAAAATCATTTTGGCCCTCGGCTACAAACTAAGCGACAAAGAGAAGATCTTTTCTAACGATACGTAAATCTTCAAGGATTCAAGCCTAGCATGCCCATACCAAAGAAAAATCAAATAGTCGGGATTGATATCGGATCACATTCAATCAAGGTTGCCGAGATTGAGGATACTGCCAAGGGGATGATCCTCAAGAATTTCGGCACTATAGGGCTGCCGCATGATGCTATACTGGAAGGCTCTATAAAGGAGATGGAGATAGTGTCTGCCGCCTTGGGAAACCTCCTCCAAAACCTAAAGATTAAAAACAAAAATGTGGCTCTATCTATCTCTGGCTATTCAGTTATAGTCAAAAAGATCACTATTCCTAGAAAAGAAGAGAAAGACCTAGAAGAAAGCATCCAAAGTGAAGCAGAACAATACATTCCTTTTGACATCAATGATGTCAACTTGGATTTCCAGGTTCTTTACTCAGGCGAAGAAGAGCCAGAAGAAGAAGGAAAGGAATCGTATATGGATGTTCTCTTGGTAGCTGCAAAGAAAGATATCGTTGAAGAGTATATAAGCCTGCTTCACTTAACTGAACTCAATCCTGCGATTCTCGATATCGATGCCTTTGCACTCCAAAATGCCTTCGAAATCAGCGATCATGAACAATCTGGGTGCCATGCCCTGGTACATATAGGCGCTCAACACCTCACGATAAACGTCGTTAAGGATGGCATTTCAATATTCACGAGAGACTCATCTTACGGGGGCTCCCAAATAACCAGTGAGATACAAAAAAAATTAAACATCTCCTATCAAGAGGCCGAAAGAATTAAACTAGGAGCTAAGCCTTTCACAACGGAACAGAGATCTGCTATAGAAGAGATATTTTCTGGAACTGTTACGAGGTGGGGTCAAGAGGTAAAGAGGGCCCTTGATTTTGTTGCAACGACATTTGCCGACATAAAGGTTGAAAATATCCTGTTGACCGGAGGCTCATCCCTGATTCCCGGATTCAGTAAATATCTCGGTTTGGAGACCGGCCTGAAAATAGAGCCCCTCAATCCCTTTGCTAATATGGAAATAAGGGAGAAATCGTTCGACACAGGATACTTAAACTATTCTGCTCCTATTGCTCCTATTGCAATAGGTCTCGCCCTAAGGAGTATAGGTGATCGATGATCAGGATTAATCTCTTTCCGTTCAGGGCTGCCAGGATAAAGGAGAATATAAGACGACAGATCACGTATTACTTTGGCTCTGTTATCATTATCCTCCTGGCAATAACTTACTTCTATATGAATTTTAGCAAACAGATAAACTCCCTGAGACACAAGATAGATGAGCATCAGAAAGAATTGGCCACTTACAAAGACACGAACGCCAAAATAAGAGATCTCAAAAAGACTATCGCGGACATCGAGACCAAACTTAAGACAATAACAGAATTAGAAAAAATCAAAACCGGTCCAGTCAAGCTTTTGGACGATATTGCCATGAGTGTCCCAAAAGATAAGCTCTGGCTTGCCAGCCTGAGAGAAAACAAGGGAACGCTTATGCTGGAGGGCACAGCGATGGATAACGAAACTGTTGCCGATTTTATGGACAGGTTGCAAAGCACACAGAGCATACGGTCTGTTGAATTAGTAAGAACAAGGCAAAAAAAGATAGCAGGGCTTGATCTTAGTCTTAAAGATTTTGCCCTCAAGTGTAAGACCTATGCATTTAAACAAAAGCAAGCCCCAGCAGCAAAGGGAAAGAAGAAAAGATAAGGACCATGGCAGTGGATCTCAATACCTATTCCGACAAGATATCTAAGTTGAGGATGGCTCACAGAGTGCTGATCTTTGCGGGCACGGTTTTTGTCCTCATAGCTCTCTTTGTTTGGCTTATATACATGCCGAAAACAGCTGAAATAAAGTCGTTAACTACCCAACTGGATAAGCTAGAAAAACAGCTAAGGCTTGCCAAAGCACGGGCCAGAAATTTAGAAAAGCTTGAAAAGGAACTTGCTAAGGCCCAGGGAGATTTGAAATTTGCCCTCAGGCTCTTACCCACTACCAGCGAAATACCGAATCTCTTAAAAAGTATTACTAAACTCGGTAATGATTCTAACCTAGAATTCCTCCTTTTCAGCCCCCAAAAAGAGGTTTCACGGGAATACTTTATAGAAATACCGGTTAATATAGAGGTTAGGGGGGGCTACCACGACGTGGCTCTCTTTTTCGACAAGGTATCAAAATTGGATAGGATTGTTAACGTTGTCAATGTGAGCATGGTTCCGGTTCAAAGCACAAGCACAACGCTCAAGACTACCTGCAAATCGCTAACGTACCGGTTCAAGGAGTAGCAAAGGCTCAAAGTGGGCACAATAAAAAGAATTGGGAGAATCACCGCGTTTTTATTCATCGGCATCGGGGTTATTCCTCTCTTTTTAGGGATATCTTCTGCGCAGACCGGGAAGAAGGCCATCTTGAAGATTCCAAAAGAAGAGGAAAAGCTGCTCAAGCCGTCTCAAAAACGTATAGAGGATAAGACCAAGGCCGCAAAGATTGAGCCCCAGGTTCAGAAAGAGAAGGAAGAAGCACCCTATTTTTATGATCCGACGAATAAAGTAGACCCCTTCAAATCATTTATAACAGTAAGAGAGGAGTTAGAGGAAAGAGAGGCAAGAGAAAAACCGAGAACCTATCTTGAAACCCTTGACATCTCCCAGTTGACCATCTCAGCCATAATATTAACGAGTGGCGGGAATTGGGCGCTTGTCCGGGATTCAAAGGGAGATGGGCATGTAATTAGGGTAGGGACCCCTATAGGAAAAAAGGGGGGACAAGTTACCGAGATTCTTGAGAAAAAGGTCGTTGTTAGGGAACACTATGAGGACATTAGAGGCCGCAAAATAGTCAGAGATCGTATTATAAGGCTGCCGTCACTGGAATAGATTAAAAACAGAAAAAATGTAAGGAGACTTGGCATGTTGGATACCAAATGCCCGAGAAGAGGTAATCTCAGCCTTCGCTTGATAACTATAGGCTTACTCTGTGTCATCCTAAGTTGCGCCCGAACACCTACCACGAAAAAGGCACCGGGCCTTGCGCCAGAAGGACCTGCTCGGATCGAATCAATCAAGGTTGTTTCTCTGCCGTCTGAACAAGCCACAAGGGTTGCGATAACCAGCTCAAAAGCTGTTCCGTATACGACCTTTAAGCTCGTTCAACCGTTACGTATTGTGGTAGATGTAAGCGCACTACCAACTGAGGGATTGACTGGGCCAGATGTCAGCAAGGATGGAATCATAAAGGCCATCGCATTTGAGAGGATGGATGATAAATCCCTGGTTACCAGGGTTACTGCCACGCTTTACGAGGATGTCGAATACAGCGTGCAGGAAAAGGATGGAATAATAGACATTTTACTTTCTTCGAAAAAACCTTATGAAACAGTGGGGCCACCAGCTGTGGCGAGCAAAGAGGAGGCAGTCGCACAAAAAAAACCCCGCTTGTTCTTTGCCCCTGGTAAAACGAAACTGAATCAGATACTGGGAATTGATTTCTTTATGCTCCCCAAAAATAAATCAAGGGTTACTATTACCACAAGAGAAAAGGCGGTATATGAGCTCAGCCGGAAAGACCCCCTTACCTTGCTCCTAGAAATAAAGGATGTCACGATCCGCCCTGAACTGACGCGGTATATAGATTCTTCTCATTTTCGAGGGGTCGTCAACCGAATTACCCCCATTGTAAGGGCACCAGAGAGGAGCGTTGCGTTTGAGATACAACTAAAAGAAATGGTTCCCTACCACCTGATGGGAACTGAGCAGGAGATCCGGTTGGACTTCAATAAAACCTCTGTCAAGCCCCCCGCCAAAACAATAACTGTAGCGCGGCTGGCAAAGACAACTGTGGAGCCAGAGCAGATTCCCCGGGAGGCAGAACCTGTTGTTGGTCCGCCTCGCGTCCCTAAACCAAAAAAGTACAGAAAATATACAGGAGAAAGGATAACCCTTGATTTTGCCAACGCAGACATAAAGAACATCCTCAAATTAATAGGCGAGGTCAGCAAGCTGAATCTGGTGTGGGGACCCGAGGTAAAGGGAACCGTGTCTATGAGATTAAAGAATGTTCCCTGGGATCAGGCATTAGACATCGTGCTCGAGTCCAACGACCTCGGAATGATTAAAGAGGGAAATATCATCTGGATAACTACCAAGGGAAAAATAAGGAATTTGGAGAAAGAAAGGCAGGAGAAGCTCAAGGCACAACAGGAAAGCATAAAGGCTGCCAAGGCTGCAATGAAGGAGGCTGAGGAAGCAGAGCCACTCGTAACCGCTTATATAACAGTCAACTATGCAGATGTGGGCGATATCAAAAAGCTCATAGAAGAAAATGTAAAGGGACCCAGGGGCAAATTATCCGTTGATACGCGAGGTAAGACCATAATTTTTACTGATATAGCGTCCAATATTAAAGAGGCACGAGCCCTGAAAAAGAGACAGGATACACCGATCAAGCAGGTGATGATTGAGGCCAGGGTTGTGGAGGCCAAAACCACGTTCTCGCGGTCTCTTGGAGTCAACTGGACTGGAACATACCAGAGCCCGTGGGGCGGAGGAGGACCTGGCAATAACTATAGGTATGATTTTGCCACAAATTTCACTGCCCTTGCTGGTAGCACGTTTGACATCGGTTTTACCAGTGCGACAATGGTTCTAAATGCAAGGATTACACTGGGTGAGACAGAGGGAAAGTTAAAGACCATTTCTGCGCCAAAGATTATCACTCAGGATAATCAGAGGGCAACCATTAAACAAGGCACCACGCTCTATATCCCCTACACCGATATCGAAGGAAACAGAACGGCAAAAGAGGTTGATGCCACCTTAGAGCTGAACGTTACTCCCAAAATCACACCAAACAACATGGTTACGATGGACATCACAGTGAATGATGATTTCCCTGACTATGCCAACCGGGTGGGGGAATATGTGCCAATCCTTACCAAAAGTGCCACGACAAAAATGATGATTGCCAGTGGAGACACCGTAGTTATTGGCGGAATCTATAAAGAGGCCAAAGGCGTTAGCAATGAAGGCACACCATGGTTCAGGAAGATCCCTCTGCTTGGATGGTTTTTTGGGACAGAGAGCAAGGTAGTTGAGAAGAGTGAACTGCTCATCTTCTTGACTCCGAGGGTAGTACCTTTCGCACCAACGAGCTAAAAACTGACACAACGCATACAAGCCAAAAGGAGTGACTAAAGCGATTAGTTGCTCCTTTTTTTCTGCTCTGAAGAATCTTCCTGGGAAAAAGGCGGTAAGATCTTTAG
>JAFDDT010000089.1 GCA_019310725.1 Deltaproteobacteria bacterium
CACCTTTGGATTGGTCTTTAACCAGCTTTTTGGCTGGACCAAGGGCCTTTATCTTTTCTGTGGCCATGGCAACTACCCTGGCAAATTTGACTCCCTCTGCTGCTGATACCCAACTGAACTGAACGCGTCCCTGCTCAAGACCCACATATTCCAGGAGGCTCTGTAGCACGGCAAATTTTCTTCTCGCACTGTAGTTGCCGGTCAGGTAATGACACTCACCAGGGTGACACCCGGAGATGAGAACCCCATCGATGCCCTGCTGAAGGCTGGCCAGAATAAAGAAGGGATTTAACCTGCCTGAGCAGGGAACCCGGATAATCCTGACATTGGCCGGATACTGTATCCGACTGGTGCCAGCCAGATCAGCACCGGCATAGCTACACCAGTTACACAGAAATGCCACTATCTTTGGTTCCCACCCTTGAGATTCCATGATTTCCTTCTCCTAAAAGGCACGAACTAATGACATGGTCTCCTCGTCACTGACCCCTCCGATATCCACGGCACCGCTTCGGCACGATGAGGCACAGACCCCGCATCCCTTGCACAGGGCCTCATTGACCACTGCCACATTGTCTGTGGTATCTATTTCTATTGCATGAAACGGGCACACCTCCTCACACAGTCCACAACCGGTACATCTGCCTGCAGTAACTGTGGCGATAGCACCACCAGATTTCATCTGCTCTTGGGCCAGTATGGTCATGGCCCGGGAAGCCGCTGCCTGGGCCTGTGCAATGCTTTCGTCTATAAACTTTGGGCTATGGGCGAGGCCGCACATAAAGATACCATCGGTGGCAAAATCTACCGGCCGAAGCTTCATATGGGCCTCCATAAAAAAGTCATCCTCGGTTAAGGGAACCTTGAGCAGTTGGGACACGGTGGTATTGTCAGCAGAGGGAACTGTGGCTACGCCAAGGGCTACCATATCGGCATCGAGCATAAGGCGCTGGCCCAGGGTAGGCTCTGCTACGGTGACTCTCAGGATGGAGTGACCATTTTCTTGAACTCTCTCTACCTCGGGCTTGTCTTCTATATCATAGCGAATAAACTTCACCCCATGCTCTGCGGCTCTTTGGTAGTAGTCCTCCCTGAACCCATAGGTTCTCATGTCTCTATAAAGAATATGGATCTCAATGCCTGGATTTATCTCCTTAAGGTGCAAGGCATTCTTGATCGCCTGGGTGCAGCATACCCTGCTGCAATAGGGCCTCTCGCTCTCTCTGGATCCCACACACTGGATCATGACGAGGCTGGTATAGTCTGTGAACTTCTCGCTGTTTTTTTCTATCTCTTCTTCTAGTTCAAGTGCGGTTACCACCTGGGGGTCTTTCCCATAGAGATACTCGGTAGGTCTCAATTCCTCAGCCCCGGTAGCAACAATAGTGATACCATGGGAGATCTCCTTGATGAGCCGCCGTGCCCCCACCGTGATCCTGGTGGTGAAGTTACCCACATACCCGGAGAATTCCGTAATTTCAGCTTGTGTATGCACGTGGATCAAAAGATTTGCATATACCTTCTGGGTCAGCTCTTGGAGAAAGGCCTGGACATCCCCTCCTTCCACTGTATAGGAGATTCTTTTGGCTATCCCGCCCAACTCCTGCGCCTTTTCAACCAGGTGGACAGTGAAGCCTTGCTGTGCCAGGGATAACGCGCTTACCATCCCCGAGATCCCTCCTCCTATAACGAGACCAGCATGGTTTATATTATAGGGGAGTTGGGAGAGAGGGGTGAGGAGTTTCGCCTTGGCCACTGCCATCCTCACCAGATCTTGTGCCTTGGTAGTGGCTGCCTGCCGATCCCTCATATGCACCCAGGAACACTGCTCCCGGATATTGGCAAACTCAAAAAGGTATGGATTGAGCCCGGCCTGCCTCAGGGCATCCTGAAACACAGGCTCATGGGTCCTCGGAGTACATGCGGCAACAACTACCCGGTTGAGCCCCTTGTCCTTGATGGTTTCAACCATATGGGTAACCGAATCGATGGAACAGCTAAAGGTGTACTCCTCAGCATGAACAACACCGCTCAGTGCCCGTGCATACTCAGTCACCCGTGCTACATCCACTGCCTGGAAGATATTGGTGCCACAGTGACACACAAATACCCCTACTCTCGGTGGCAGTCCGGTAATATCCTGCTCAGGTGGATACTGCTTCTCTTCAGTTAAGGTGTGTCGCTCGTCTGAGAGGAGTTGTGAGCAGAGTGAGGCAGCACCGCTTGCCATAGTCACCGAATCAGGGATATCCATAGGGGCGTGGAATACCCCGCAGGCATAGATTCCGGGCCGGGATGTCTCAACAGGGGAGAAATGTGGGCTCTCGCAAAATCCGTACGGGTTTGTTTTGATGGCTAGCTTCTCTGTCAACTCCCTGATGCCGGCTGGTGAGGTCAGACCCACGGACAGGACCACCAGGTCGAATTCTTCATCCCGCACCTCGGTGCCATTGACGCGGTATCGAAGCAGGACATTGTTGGTGTCCGGCATCTCCCGGACAACTGACGTCTTGCTCCAGATAAAGGAAACTCCCGGGGTATCTTTTGCCCGCTCATAGTATCGCTCAAAGCCCTTGCCATAGGCACGGATATCATTGTGCAGTATGACAGCCTCAAGGTCAGGGTCATGTTCCTTGGAGAGAATAACCTGTTTTATGGCATACATACAGCATACTGCCGAACAGTAGGTATTATCCACAGTGGTGTCCCGAGAACCAACGCATTGAATCCAGGCTATTTTCTGTGGCGGCTTTCCATCTGAAGGCCGCACAAGCTCTCCCTGAAAGGGTCCTGAGGCGCTTAAGATGCGCTCAAACTCAAGGCTCGTCACTACATTGCGTAACCGGTGGTACCCGTATTGGCTCTGGATTTCGGGCTCAAATGGTTCATAACCCGGGGCAAGAATGACACCTCCGACCTGGATCTCCAGTTTTCTCTCATGCTGGTGGAAGTCTATGGCGTTATTTTTACAGGTGGGAACACAGATCTGGCAAATCTTTCTGAGGGTAAAAAGGCACTGTGTGGGGTCTATGACCGAGACGGCTGGCACCGCCTGTGAAAACGGGATATGGATACATTTGAGTGTGGCGAGATCTTCGTTATAGGTATCAAGGATATTTACCGGACAATACTCGGCACAGGTTCCACAGCCGGTGCATTTCTCCTCATCAACGTAGCGGGGTTCCTGGAGCAGGGTTACTTTGAAATTCCCTGCCTCGCCCTCGATTCCATCAACCTGGGCACCGGTTATGATCGATATGTTGGGATTGGTAGAGCACTCAATGAACTTGGGGGAGAGGATACACATGGAGCAGTCATTGGTGGGAAAGGTCTTATCCAGCTGGGACATCTTGCCACCAATGGCCGGTCCCTTATCTACCAGATAGACCTTGAAGCCAGAGGTGGCCAGATCCAGTGCTGCCTGTATTCCACTGACCCCGGCTCCGAGCACCATAACCGCCCCAACTGTGCCCTCAGTGGGAACCAAAGTTCGAGTCTCATTATCTATATTGGGCATAGCCTGCTCTCACCAATACCTAAATTAATCAGGACGCAGATTTTCGCCGATATCCGCAGATAGTTCTTAGTATTTAAAATCTTGACAATCTGCGTTCATCCCTGGCCCAGACCCCTGGCCCAGACCTGGCATGCAAAGCATGAGTACAAAGAGCTTACTTGCGAAATAGTGTAAAGACCACAGTATATTCCGGACAAGTCGCGCCAGGGCAGGCTGGCTTTCGTGAACCTGAGGGCTCTATGAAGCCGTCGCGCCAGGGCGGGCTGCGTCCAAAAAGGAAATTCCCATGCTCTCAAATCACCTCTTGAACGATCTCGGTAATATCTTTAATCTCAAGAACATCACCCTTGTCCATGGTGAGCACACTGTCCTTGAAGTTCAGGATGCAGTACGGACAAGCGGTAGCAAGTATGTCTGCACCCAGGTCAATGGCCTGTTCTACCAGGATATCAGAGAACCGTTCACCTTTGGTGGTTTCCATCCAGATTCTCCCTCCGCCACCGCCACAGCAGAGACTATTTTCACGGGAGTCAATCTCATCTATCACCTCAAGGCCAGGGATACTGTGTAACACCCTTCGTGGCTCATCATAGATACCGTTGTGACGCCCCAGGTAACAGGGATCATGATACACGACCTTTTTGTTGAGTTCTCTCGTGAAGGTGAGGTTGCCCTGGTCAATGAGGCCGGCCAGATACTGGCTGATATGCAGGACCGTGTAGGTACCCCCAAGTTTGGGGTAGTCATCTGTGAAAGTAGTATAGCAGTGGGGGGAGGTGACAATGATTTCCGTGACCCCGCTGGTATTGAAGACATCGATATTTGACTTGGCCAACTGCTCAAAGAGGCTCTCGTTTCCTGCCTTTCGAACACTCTCACCACAGCAGCTTTCAGTGGTACCGAGGATGCCAAAGTTGGCGCCTGTTTTTTTGAGTATGCTTGCTGTAGCCCGGGCTATGCTGCCAAGCTGAGGGTCATACGCGGGCACACAGCCGGGGAAATACAATAACTCAGTATCCCGGGTGAAGGTCTTGATGTCCAGGTCTCCTACCCACGCTCCCCGGTTCTCCCGTTTCCCTCCCCAGGGATTACCATCACTGGCCAGACTGCCCATGGCGCTCCGGAGGCTTGCCGGGGCCATATTATATTGATACTCAAGAAAGATTACCCGTGCTGCCCGCATAATATCTGTTATGGGAACACCCCGGGGGCAGCGACTCACGCACACATTACAGGTGGTACAGAGCCAGCACCCCTCATCCTCCAGGTCAACCAAACCAAACTGTGCCTGGCGCATTATCTTATGAGGAATAAAGGTTCTCACAATATTCCAGGGGCAACTGACCGTGCAGAGCCCGCACTGAAAGCAGAGGTCGAACTCTCCGCTGCCGGCATCCTTCAGTGCATCTTCTGCTTCTTTAAATGGGGCTACTGCTTCCACTATTACCCCGCCTTTTCTTGTGGTTTGTTTTCCTCTTCCTCTACAAGGACCAAAGCCTCGTTCATGCACACACTCACACACTGAGGATCCGGTGGCTCTCCACAGAAATCACACTTCAAGGGGATCCCCGTATCAGGTTCCTTGAAAATCGGTTTCACAGGACACGAGGCGCGACAGAAGATACATGCATCGAACTCTTGGCCGTCTACCATCGTAACGTGCTGTAAATTGCAGGCCGCCTCTGTATATGGACCGGCTATGACGGGGAAATAGAGGTTTTCATGGACAAACACCCTGATCCTCGACCTCGATGGTTGAAAGGTGTTCTCAACATGTTGAAGGGAACAGGCCATCTCGCACAGCCGACACCCCGTGCATTTTCTGTGATCGATCTTTATTTTTGCCACAGCAACCCTCCTTCTTCTGTTAAGCCGAGTTCCTCAAGCTTACCAGGGGTGGGAACGCCGCTTTTGTCCCATCCTCTCAGTTGATAGTATTCTGGTAGCATTTTTCCCAACATTACGACTTTGCCCTCGTTGTCACCATCGAGAAGCGGTGTTTCCAGTATTCTCCTGGGAAGGGTGTCGTCATTACCGGTAATACCCGCTCGCAGGTTAAAGAGCCGCTGGAGATTGTAAATCCTCTCACCGGTCCGCATGGCCACTTCCTTTGTGTAGCCAGCGCCCGTGCATGTCTCAAGGGCCCTCACGAGGTGGTCATCCAGATACCGAGTAGCGGAATAGATACTCCAACAGGCACCCGCTGCATCCAGCAGAGCAGTATAGTCCTGACCCTTCTTGACCAGTTCTGCTGTACCTTCCACTTCAAATCGTTTGCCGAAAACCATGTTGCATTTTGTATGGCATGCACCACGGTTCGAGGTAGAATAAGAAAGGGCAAGCCCCTGGTAGCCCTGCGGATGCAGGGCAGGCATTTCATGCTTCTTTACTGTCATGGAGACATCCGGTTGGCCGTAGTGCTCAGCCAGCCTGTATGAGCCTTCAGCAAGCAGATCACCTATCCCTTCCCTCGTTGCCATCATCTCTACCAACTTCACCATGGCGTATTTGTCACCGAATCGTATAGGAAAAGGAACGTCCTTTTCCGGGATATAGCCTCTCTCATAGAGTTCCATGGTGCAGGCGATAGTGCTGCCTGTGGATATTGTATCCATGCCTTTTTCGTTGCATATGTAACTGGCCTTGGTGACAGCTGCCAAATCTGTAATGCCGCAATTCGGGCCCAGCATGGTATAGCTTTCATGCTCAGGACCTTCGCCCTCCCCTTCAAATTCAGGGTCCGTTATTCTGCTACCTCTGCCGCCCGCAAATGGACATGAGAAACAGGACCTCTCTTTCACCAGAATCTGCTCTCTCATCTCAGGGGGGGTAGGAACGCCTTCAATAATGCCAGCCTGGAAGTTTCTGGTAGGCAGCATGCGCATATTCACCATTGCCTGTATGATAACCCAGGTTCCGAAGTTGAACCTGGCCTTCCACCCGATGCTCTCGACCTCCTGCATGTCTTTCAGGAAGGCGTGCATCTCATCTTTAAAGCCTTGACTGTCATAGACTCTCACGCCCTTCCTGCCTCTGACAGCGACGGCCTTTAGGTTTTTGGAGCCCATTACGGCACCTACGCCGGAACGACCGAGTGCCCTGGTGGTGTCATTCATGATACAGGACATTTTTACCAGATTCTCGCCAGCTTGCCCTATTGAAAGAATCTTGGTTCCTTCGGCCTCCCAGGGGCTGCTAGCCTCCGATCTAATACATTTTTCGACCTCAGGGACATCCTTACCCCAGAGGTGCTTGGCAGATCTGAGTTCCACCTGATGGTCGAAGACAGTCAGATAGATTGGCTCGGGTGCTTTCCCCTCGAAAATGATCATGTCATAGCCGGCAAATTTTAATTCAGGCCCAAAATAGCCGCCCGAGTTTGAACTGGTCACGCAGTCCGTGAGGGGTGATTTGGTGATGACCATATATCTGCTGCCGCAAATGGCTCCGGTTCCAGTCAAGGGACCGGTGGCAAATATGAGCTTGTTTTCAGGGCTCAATGCGTCGATATTGGGATCAATTTCATCATAGAGGATTTTTGTCCCCAAGCCACTCCCTCCTACGAACTTCTTGGCTAAACCAAGATCCAGATCTTCTTCTGTGCAGTTGCCTGTGGTCAAATCGACCCTTAAAATCTTACCTACCCAGCCATCCATCCGTATTTACCCCCAAATCTATTTAAACTACTTAATTCCGCCTCTATTGCCTTCAAAAAACAACTAACAGCAGTAATTGACTGACACCACTGAAAAAAGGGAGCCAAGGTAGAAGAGGCTTAGAAGTCCTTTCCAACGTAATCCTCCAACCTAATCCGCTCCATCACTTCCCGCGGAACCTTATTGATCGGCGCAAACTGATCCAGGTTCGGTTTGGCTGTGGCATCGATCCCCATCTTATCCGTTACTCCCACGGGTTCGGCTGAGGGATCGAGGGAGGAGCCACGAACTCGTGGAACGATGAAGATATCCCGTTCCGCCTGAACCCTTGTGGCTATGGCCCACAATACGTGCTGAAGGTTGTTAATATCTATATCGGGATCCACGATGGCAACTTCAGCAACGACTCGGGGATCCCAAATCGATTTTTTTGTTCCCTCCTCCGGAACCTCCATAACCGCGGCCGATACGCGTTTTTTGAATAAACTGATCAAGGGAGATCATCAATAGTATTCCCACGGCAAAAATGGCAATCTGAGCGGGTGAGATACCTATCGGACCGAAATAGACAATACTCGAGGAAATAGATTCGGGAAAGGCCTGTCGCTCAGCTCCCCAAATGAGTCCAGCCGCATTCTGTAGCAATATGCTGAACCCTAACGTGCTTACAAGGGGTATCAATTCTGGCGCCCCTTTTAGGAGGCCAAAAGAAAAATAATAGATAACAAGGGACACTAGCCCGCTTAATACCATAGCAAGGATAAAGGCCACCCAAAGGGGAAGGCCTATAAATAAGAATGTAAGAGCAAAAAAAGAACCCAGCATGAATATTTCACCTACTGCAAAGTTCAGCAAGTTTAGAACACCGATAAGCAGGGTGAATGCGATTGCAATGATCGCATAGGTGCTTCCAATTTGGAGAGCGTTTAAAATTTGTTCAACAAACATATTTCAGCCCTTTTTTGTTTTAACTAGTTAGACACCTTGGGAGTTTTACAGCTTATTGAAACCCTCTGACCTTTTACCACCACGATTTGCACTATCCACTATTCCAAATGGTGAGTGAAATGAACAAATTTCATAAACGATCAAATCATACGGTATTTAAATCATAGTACCCTCTCGCGATATCATATTTCGATACCTGCTGTCCTGCAAGCCATAGCTGGAGGGCCTTAGCGTCACGGAGATATTTTTCCATGGAGTATTCAGGAGAATATCCATTGGCTCCCATTAACTCCATGCCCCTGTTGGTGATGCAAACGGCCGCATCTGCGGTAAATACCTTTGTAATATTACACTTTGATATCATCTCAAGGGAGAATGGGGGGCCATAGATTTCAGGATTATTGAGCATCCAGGTTGTGTTGTAGGTAAGGGCCCGGGATACTTCAAGTTTAATTGCCATATCTGCTAATATTCCTGCGACAATGGTATGTTGCCTGACAGGCTTTCCGCCACCCATACGATTTTTGGTGTATTCAAGCACTGTATCAAAGGCTCCTTTAGCGATTCCAAGAGACATTCCGGAGGAATGAATCTTTGTATGGGAACAGGCAGCCTTAAACCATTTTGCGTCATCACCTGGACCAGCGAGTCTGTATTCCTTAGGAACCCTGACATTGTCATAATAGACTGAGGAATTTTGGATACTTCGAAACCCCATCTTTGGCTCGTCCTTGCCAAAGGATAACCCCGGGGTTCCATCGGGCACATAAATAATAGCGATGCCTTCCTCTCCTAAATTGGGATCGGTGGTGCAGATCGTCAGATACATGGCAGCGACACCGCCACTGCCAGGCCAGACTTTGCTGCCATTGATCACCCATTCATCGCTATCCAGTCGTGCCGTAGTACGAAGTGTTTTCCCTTTCATATCAAAATTTTCCACATCGCAGCCACCGTCTGGCTCTGACATAGAAAGACAGCTATAGGCAAATTCACTACCTGTATAGATGGGTACAAACCGATCAAGAATGGCCTTGTTTTTTTCGATAATAGCCGGAGCCAAGTGTCTACCAGAGGCCTGGCCTACGGCCATAGCTATTCCAGCATCCCCCCGGGAGAATTCCTCAGCCAAAATGGTAAGATAAAAAGGGGTCTTGTCGCTTTTTTCACCACCCAACTCTTTTGGGTATCCCATTCTTAATACACCGAGATCAGTGATATCCTGAAGGATCTTTGCAACAAGGCCTTTGTCTTGTTCTATTTCCAACCTTTTTGGCATGATTTCATTATCAACAAACTTTCTGAATAACTTCTTTATCTCCCCCTCTTCTTGTGTCAATAGATCTTTGAGATACATACTATTCCCCTACCTATTTTTACCTTTGGGATATGGCTATCTTCCAAAATACTTCACTGAATTCATATCAACAGAAGACCTTAATCCTCTTCCTTGTTGTAAATCATATAGCACTCCTCGTCACCCCACCATAACGATTTAAGAATCTTCTTTTTGTATCCCGGAAGCACATGACTAAGCACTGTATCTGAGTTTGCCTTACAGCGAATGCAAAGGGGTGTGTTTGCATAACCCAGTTTCTTACCAGCCTCCCAAAGGCCGCAGCTCTTTGTAACTGCAATCATATTTTCAACATCAAAGGTGACGTCTTGTTGATTGAAAACTGCCGTTTTTGAAACCATATCAGCGAGAACCTGAAAGCCTTTACCAAGTAAGCCTGCTTTTTCCAGTTTTTGGAGCCTCTGCTCCATGAGGTGGGAAAAAACCTTGGCTGTCTCTTCTTCACCCACCTTTTCAATAAGAGAACATCCAAGAGCAACTGTTGTGTCTCGTAGCATTTCAGCAATGATTGCCTCTCTATCTGTGAGGTCATTTTTCATGGTCTACTCCTCCTTTATGCCTCCCCGCCCATACACCTTCTCCTACCTATTCTTCGTCTGCCCCCATAGAAGCCCAGAGGGTTTTCTCTGTAGTATCCAGATGCAGGAACATGGCCTCCTTGGCCTTTTTCTGATCCCTGTTCTTTAGGGCAGTGCAAATCCTCTTATGTTCTCTGAGCACTTGATCCATTCGGTCCTGATAGGCAATGGCCTTTATGGCCATGAAGTGGAGCAGGTCCCGCAGATTTTCCATGACATGCAGAAGCTGCCTGTTGCCTGTCCTGGATGCCAGGAAGAGGTGAAATTCGCGATCTGCCTCAACATAGCCCTTGTGATCACCCTTTCTGGCCAGGGCCCTCTGCTTCTCAATGATCTTGCCGATACCTTTCAAGTCCGCTGGAGTGAGTTTGCTGCAACACGATTCGATGATATAGCTTTCTATAACCTTTCGTAATTCCATGACATCGTTGATGTCTTTATAAGTGATCTCTCGAATCATGATCCCTTTTCGTGGAACAAAGACAATCATGCCTTCCTTGCTCAAGTCCAGCAGGGCTTCTCTCACCGGAGTCCTGGAGATCCCCAGACCCCGGGCCAGGTCCTTTTCATTGTGGAGTCTTCCGGGCTCCAATTGGCCAGTGATGACAGAAGATCTCAGAATCTCATAAGCCTGGTCTTTTAGGGACTTTGTTCTTACCCGTGGAAAACGATAATCCATGCTCGCTTTCCCTCATCTTAATGTTATCGTATAGAATCTCCATGATCACGGATTGCCTCGCAGTTGCTCCCCTCTTTCCGTAGTCATGGCGATAAACACAAGCCACCACGCAACCCTGATGGGTTATTCAGGTTCCAATGGACAATCTCAAGGCTCGCCATCGGTGAATCCCTCTCGATTCCTGATCTGCCTATTGTTCAATTCTACTATATTCACCTCTTTTTATTAGGTTTAAACCAAGTAAAAGACATCTCTATTGGAAAAGAAGAAATCCTCTCTTTACCACGACTACCCGCAAAGGTGTTTGATCAATACAATATCCGATAAGTGTCATAATATATTAAATACCACCTACTAACACCTATGTGTTTCTCTCAAGGATGTCAAGGATTTTTTGAGAAATTTCTAGACTTTTTGAAGAGTGTCCTCTTCTATGAAGAAAAACCGCATGCTATTGTGCTCCTTTAGTTCTTCGATTCGCAAATACGGTGACGTAATTTAGCGAGTTAGCTCGGAGCAATTGCTTACTCGGCTCGACTGCTTTCGATAAATCGTTCGACCTAGAGGCTCTCGACAGGCTCAAGCCCAGAGCTTGCCGATGGGAGCTTAGCCGAAGTCTATATGAGTTCGTAATCGAACGTATTAATTGAGCGACTTAGTTTTTGCGTTCCCATGCACGAATGAGCTACGCGAGCCAGCAAGGCCATTTTGGGTGGCATTGTATAAATAAATCTGATATTAACAACTTCCTATGAGCATAACCATCAAGGACATTAAGACATTTGCTATACAATGTTTTTCCAATGGCTCGAGCAGTCATGCCTGGGAGCACACCCAGCGGGTGCGCAATCTGTGCATGCATATCGGGCGCGTGGAAGAGGCGGATAAAGAAGTCCTGGAGCTTGCAGCCCACCTCCATGACATCGGTCGCCTCTATCAAGATGAATCCAAGGGCACGATCTGCC
>JAFDDT010000090.1 GCA_019310725.1 Deltaproteobacteria bacterium
TAAACCATTTTGAAACGCCCACTCATCTAAACTATGTGGGGCGTAATCCAAAAAAAAGATACCCATACCCTGCAAGAACCTTAAAAATCAATAGGTTAGGTTTCACTATGACGTGACCCTGCCCTAAGGGCAAGTTTTGACATCGCCTGGAGGGAGGCTTAGATTTTTCAAAAAACGTCTTAGGCAAAGCGAAAAGGGATTTCACCAACAGCCTGTAAACTTTAGGCACTTAGATAATGACTATGGTTATCAGAATTGGTACACGGGGCAGCCAGCTGGCTCTTGCTCAAACACAGTGGGTGATCGATCGGATCTCAGCCCACTATCTTGATATCACAGTTGATTTGGTTAAGATTAAGACAAGAGGCGATAAGATAATCAATAGGCCATTGAGCGACATCGGGGGGAAAGGTTTGTTTGTAAAAGAGATAGAAGAAGCCCTTCAAAGAAAACAGATAGATGTGGCTGTCCATAGCCTTAAGGATGTTCCTGCGGAGCTTCCAGATACTTTGTGCATAGGAATCATCCCTGAGAGAGAAGATCCACATGATGTTATGCTGTCTAAGGATAATATACCACTTAAAGATTTACCAGTGGGATCTTGCTTAGGTACAAGCAGTTTGAGACGTGCCGCCCAAATTCTCCATTATCGATCAGATCTAAAGATTGTTCCATTAAGGGGAAACCTGGACACCAGGATCAGAAAATTAGATAGCGTCAATATTCAGGCAATTGTTGTGGCCGCAGCCGGTTTAAAAAGGATAGGGCTTGCGGATAAGATAACACAGCCGCTTTCTTTTGATTGTATGCTGCCTGCAATAGGGCAGGGTGCCTTGGGCCTTGAATTCCGCCTTGATGATCAGGAAGCAATAAATATGTTAAAATTTCTAGATCACTATGCAACAAGGGTGGCAGTGGAAGCTGAAAGATCCTTTCTGATGGAACTTCAAGGTGGCTGCCAGGTCCCTATTGCTGGTTTTGCAAGGCTAAAGGATAACTCCCTGTTGTTAGATGGCTTGGTGGCTGATCTTGATGGTGGCAATATTTTTAGGGATACAATTATTGGCTCACCTGAAAAGGCCAAAGAACTTGGAGTAACCCTGGCGAATATGCTTTTGGATACAGGGGCAGGAAAAATCTTGGAAAAAATATATGGAAGAAGTTTATAATTATTTTTATAAAGGTGAATAAGTTGAAAGATAAAGCTAAAGGAATAGTTTACCTTATTGGTGCTGGCCCAGGTGACCCTGATCTTATTACGTTAAAAGGCAGGGAATGCCTTAAAAAGGCTGATATAATTGTATACGATTACCTTGTGAACGAATCACTTTTATCGCTGGCGCATACAGATGCGGAGATTATATACGTAGGTAAAAAAAGTAGCCAACATACGATGCGTCAAAAGGATATCAATAATCTTCTGGTTGAGAGTTCCAAGAAGGGTTTAACGGTCGCAAGGTTAAAAGGTGGCGATCCTTTTATTTTTGGAAGAGGTGGTGAGGAAGCCATGGAGCTTTCTAAAGAAAGGATTAAATTTGAGATAGTCCCTGGAGTAACATCTGCAGTTGCAGCGCCTGCTTATGCTGGCATACCCTTAACGCACAGAAATTTGGCATCTACTGTGTGTTTTATAACCGGGCACGAGGACCCCACCAAAGAAGAGTCGCATATTAACTGGAATACCCTAACAAACTCATCTGGCACCCTGGTATTCCTTATGGGTATTGCAAATTTATCTAAGATAGTAAAAAAATTGACAGCTTTGGGTAAATCACCAACTACTCCAGCGGCAGTTGTTGGCAATGGCACTATGCCAAATCAGAGGACAGTAGTTGGAACCCTTGCCAATATTGATCAAGAGGTGAAAAATGCAAATCTTGGAGCCCCCGGAATAATTGTAGTTGGTGACGTAGTAAATCTAAGTGAGCACCTCAATTGGTTTGAATCCCGTCCATTATTTGGGAAGAAGATTGTGGTTACACGACCTGAGGATCAGGCAGCAGGCTTTATCAGGACTTTATCTGAGTCAGGTGCTGAGTGTTTACTATTCCCGACTATTAACATCATACCCCCTGCAAGCTGGAAGGAACTTGATAAAGCAATAGAGAGTCTTTCAAGGTATGACTGGATACTATTTACCAGCGTTAACGGAGTGAAATACTTTTTTAGACGATTGCATTTTGTAAAAAAAGACACAAGATATCTCAAAGGTATTAACATCGGTGCCATAGGGCCAGGAACCGCAACAGCTTTAATGGACATGGGAATTAATCCTGACTTTATTCCTGATCAGTATTGGGCAGAGGGTGTTGTGGACGGATTAGAGAGAGCACTACTCGATGGGAAGAGGATTCTTCTGCCAAGGCCTGTAATAGCGCGGGACTATATTCCCAAAAAACTCACTGAGATGGGAGCGACAGTAGATGTTGCTGAGGCATATCAGACAGTGAAGCCAGATTATAGTCCGAATCAATTACACGCGGTATTTAAAGACAGTGCAATAGACATGATTGCCTTTACCAGCCCCTCAACTGTTACTAATTTTTCTGCCCTGTTAAAAGGTAGGTCGATCTTTCAAGAGATTTTAAAGGCAAAGGTTGCCTGTATTGGGCCAATTACTGCTCAAAGGGCAGCCGAAAAAGGGCTAAAGGTAGATATAGTGCCAGATGAATATACAGTGGATGCCCTTACCAAGGCCATCTTAGAGTTTTATGAGCAATGTTAAGTAAAGGTTTGTTTTGTTTGTTGTGTGCATTGAGTTTGTTGAGCTAATTTAGGCAATTATAACTTTAGGCACTTTAGCTCACTTAAAACGGTCCATACCGTTACTCCAATTCCCACACCTTCCTTGATGCCCAGACTATTTTGTCTAATATGTTAGTTGAACATACCAGTAGGCCATAATAGTTCTCGACATCTCCGGATGGTCTGAGATAGCTTATCGGCTCCCCGGTTCCTGAAAGGAGAACACCCCCGGCCTCTGAAGCAATAACGTCACAGGCACAGGTATCCCATAATTTAGTACCTCTGGCAGGGTGCACATATATATCTGCCTCTCCATTGATGACCATAGCTAACTTCCTGCCCACACTTCCTGAAGGAATTTCCCTCTGTATAGAAAGTATTTCAATGAATTTGTCTATCTTTGGGTCCCTGTGCGAACGGCTGACAGCAAGACGCAAATTTTTCAGGACTGGGGTAGCATTTATTTTTACTCTTGATGACGTATCTCCTTGAGACAGCCAGCTATTATAGGCACCCAAACCCTTGCATGCATAAAGCTCGAAGCCTGTAGATGGCTCTATTACCACACCAATGGTTGGTTCGCCACGATGTGTGAGCCCAACCATAGTAACAAATTCACCGTTAGCCTTGATAAAATCCCTTGTGCCATCCAAAGGGTCAATCATCCAGACCCATTCTTCTCCTGTCTTATCCCAGGTATCTGGTTCTTCCTCGGTAAGGATGGCGTGCTCTGGACAACTATGCTTTAGCGTCTCTGCAATAATCTGATTTGCGGCCATATCCGCAGCAGTTACCGGATCACCCGCCCCCTTTTCTTTGATGTCAATATTTCCACCTGAAAGATATTGCTGGTAGATGCCCTTTATCCTTTCTGCTGCTAATCGGGCTGCTTGCCTTCCAATATCCAATAAGTATTCAAGGTCTTGCTTCATCAATAGCTCCCTATTCAGTCACTAAGCCTGCCCTGACGCAAGCGCCTTAGCAGATATTGTAATGTTTTATAGTATCTATTGATATCATATAATATAGCTAAGCATTGCATACCAGATCTGGGCCAGGGACACCAAGACACCAAGTTCTATTTTCAATTGCTGTGTCTTGTTGGCTACCGGGAAATTTACCCATTAAATTCAAAAATTGGTATGGCTAAATTGTTGACAAATACTGCAGGTAAGGGTAAGTTTTTCTTCACAATATATCAAGGAACTTTTGTGCCGAAGTGGCGGAATTGGTAGACGCGCTAGGTTCAGGACTTAGTGGGTGTATGCCTGTGCGGGTTCGAGTCCCGCCTTCGGCACCATAGACTGGATAAGGATTAGCTGGTTTTTCGGCTAATCCTTTTTTGTCTCCATAGGCAATTGGTAAGCGTTTTAGTTAATGAGTTCAAAGATGTTTACGGACAGGCCGAACGAATCCCGCAAAAGCGAGAATGCCGTTTATGGCTTCATCAAATATCTCAATAAACCTGTCCGGCGGGCGGGTATCAAGCGCGCAAAGTAGCTAGCCCTGAACTTTGAACCGTGAACTTGATAACCTGCCTATTTATTCATTCGTTGTTTTAGGAAATAGTTCATTACCAGTGCTGCCAGTGCCCCAAGGGCAAACAGGTCAAACAGATTTATCATTTGAGGGGGGCCTCCAGATGATGCAAATCTATAAACTATGGCGGAGCTTATAACAATCCAGTAAACGAATAAGAAACCTCCGGATAATGGCCAAACTACATTCTGTTGACATTTCGGACACCTGAACTTTCTAAAACCCAAGAAACTGATTCTCGGTACTGACTCAAAATTGTTGATGCAGTTTTTGCAATACACATGCTGGGGCATTTTCTGCTTGGACATGGTACCCCCTTTCTTTTGCGATAGGGACCATCACATAATCAGAAAATGGCAGTCTTTCCTTTATATAGGCTCTTAAAGAGGGTGACTGTCTTTTCCCACTCGTCGCTATCAACCCCATATTCAGGATTGACTAGGTTGGAAATAACGACTGCCTTATACAGATCACTCATGTGCTCACGCAATTCATCATCTCTCCTGGCCTTCAACTCATTAGCTGAGTTAATTTCAAGGAGCAGTTGATAGTTTTTCCCTGCCAAGTTATGAATTTGAATGGCATAAAAGGCAATTGCAGCTACACCTACTGCAGTGACTATTAGCCAAATAGCTTGAAATTGTTGTGTGGGAGCCACAAAATAAAAGACAACACCGGCTATTACTATTATTAGCCCCCATTTCAGAACGTCTAAAAGTCTTTCCTTCATTGTCTAACACCCCCTTTCAAATAAAACGCCCTGGGGATTTTCTCCCCGGCATAAAAAACTGCATAACTCTACAATTCTATTTATCTTCTAGCCTTCCTATCCTTTTTTAATTTATCATATAATTATACATTTGATAAAGATTTATTAAGGCCTTTACTCAACAAAAATCGCCCCAGTAGAACATTTATTTCAGGGTTTTCTATACTATATTTACAATATCAGATGCTAACAGATTTTTTTTAACCTGTTTTATTTTAACTCACTGAGTTGGGGTTTTGTAGGGGCTTGATTTGCCCGCCTGCCATCGCCACCAAGCCTGATCTATCTGGATAGATCGTTTTTGTTATTCAGATTGCCTGATTATCATGCCTTGTTGGGCAGAATGGTTCAGACAACTTTAATAATAAAAAGTGGCTCAGCAAAGCAGATTCTATATAACGGCGATGGTAGGCGGGTAAATAGAACCCCTACTATTTATAATATGTGGCAAGAATTGCTTTGCCCTCAATTTTATTGCAACTTATTGAAAGGTTACGCTTTATTGGGTTACAGGTCAGCATCAATCGTGTAGTATTGTCTCTCTGCTTTTCATTGCTCGATTCTAGCACAATAAAGAGCTATAAACCGATCAGGAATAGAGCCGGAGGTTTGCATTGTTAGGGACTGCGGTAAATAGTTTGGCGATAATTGTTGGCAGTCTAATCGGTCTCATGTGTGGTAGCCTCATTGGCAATTGTGGGTTCCCTGCAAAGTGGCTTGGGTTGACTCTTGTTTGACCTAATAGACTTCGGATGGTTTCCTTTTTTTTGCCTATTTGATAAAATGAATGAAATATATTTTATTCATAAGGATCAGCCTATGTTCGAGAATCGTTTACGCTCTTTAAGAAGCAAATTTGATGACCTCGGGGTAGATACGGTCTGGATTATCCAGCCTGACAACCGCCGCTATCTTTCAGGCTTTAGAGCCGTTGATGGACACCTAACAGAGTCCTCTGGTTCTTTATTTATCTCTCTGGATCAGGGTATTTTGCTCACCGACACGCGGTATACAACACAGGCAGAGCAGGAGGCACCTGGATTTGAGGTGATAACTCATAAGGAAGGCGTGGTTAATGCACTGCCTGAAATTTTTGATCGGTTACAATCACGAAGGCTGGGGTTTGAGGCTGGTTATCTGATCTGGGAGGTCTATCAAAAGGCACGGGAGAAAGCGTCCCAGCATTCCCCACCTGTAGAGCTTATTCCCTTATCTAGCCTCGTGGAAGACATGAGGGAGATCAAGGAGCCACAAGAAGTTGAAATACTAAGCAAATCAGCACAGTTGATGAGCAATGTTCTCTCCAAAGTGATTGAGGAACTAAGGCCTGGTGAGGTTGAAAAGGACGTGGCCTGGCGGATTGAGACGCTCATACGACAAAATGGTGCCGACAGGCCTGCTTTTGCGCCGATTGTTGCTTCAGGTCTAAATAGTGCCTTACCCCATGCAATCCCCACGGGCAGAAGATTAGAGAAGGGTGAACCGGTTATCCTTGATGTTGGGGCAATCGTTGCTGGCTACTGTTCAGACATGACAAGAACCGTTTTCCTCGGTGAACCTACAGAAGATCTTAAGGAGATCTACCGTATCGTGAGGGAGGCGCAACTTACTGCAATAGAGTCTGTTAGGCCTGATATGGAGACCACTGAGGCAGATTCTCTAGCCCGAGAAGTTATTAAAAAAGCTGGTTTTGGTGGCTTTTTTGGCCATTCCCTTGGTCATGGAATAGGTCTGGCAACTCATGAGAGTCCTACTGTTGGGCCGCTCAAACCAAAGATATTGCAAGAAGGCATGGTTTTCACCATTGAGCCCGGGATATACCTGCCAGGAAGGGGAGGAGTTCGGTTGGAGCAGATGGTCACCCTTGAACACGGGAGAGCAAGGGTTTTGACAGGCAATGAAGATTTTTATTTCTTCTAGGAAAGATGGATATTGGCTCAGCCACCAGGACTCAAAGTCACCAAGATTATAGTATAATTATTTTTATGCCTGATTTAATAATAGGCACATTGTAGTGGGGAGTTTGCCTTAGCTGATGGATAAATATTAGCTACTCAGCAAATGACCTAGCCAGTCCTCTGCCCAGGTTATTGATGCAAGTAACTCCTTTTCTGCTCGAGTTACTTGGGAGGTTATTAAGTTCACCGTTCAGGGTTAATTGCTTTATGATTTTCATCATATTTATTGGACGACATAGAATTGGCTGCGGATTTGCGTGCAAGATTGCCCGGTCTGCTGAAACAGCCGGATGAACTCTGATTTCGTCAACGGATCGAACACTTTTTTGCTCTGTCTAACCTTGAACCGTGAACCCCGGAACCCTGAACCTGAGCAATTACCATAAATATATCTAATTTTATTTCTTTGTGCCTGCCCGACATCGGCTTCGCCTTAGGCGAGCCGGGCGGGTCTTGGCGACTTAGTGGCTGAATGCTTACTGTTGGACTATTTTTATGACGAAAGACTACTCTGAATATCAGTTATTAGATCAGTTTATGAATCAACTCAGAGTTGAGAGGGGATTGTCTGCTAATACGATCGTGGCCTATAATCATGACCTCCTCACCTTTTTTGATTTCTTGAACCAGAAAGGAGTTGCCCCTCTTCAGATTACCCAAGATGACTTGGTATCCTTTGTGGCTGAAAAGAGGCCACAATTATCAGCAAGATCTCTGGCCAGATGCCTCGTTTCCATAAGGACCTTCTACCGTTTTTGTGTTATTGAAGGGAAAATTGAATCAAACCCGGCTCGGTTATTGGGTATACCAAAACTCTACCAACATCTACCCAATATTCTAAACAGGGATGAGGTGGAGGCCCTCCTTTCACAGCCAGATCCTCGGACAGGCTTGGGAAGGCGGGACAAGGCCATGCTAGAACTCTTATATGCCACCGGCCTCAGAGTCACTGAATTGATTGGCCTTAAAGTAAACAATATCAACCTGGAAGCAGGCTTTATCAGGACTATGGGCAAGGGTTCAAAGGAGAGGATTATCCCGATGGGTACCAAGGCACTCGATGCCCTCAAGGAGTATCTGCAGGATAGCAGGCCCTCTTTTTTGCAAAAGGGAAAACCGCCATGCCTCTTTCTCAACAGGAGGGGGGGGCCTCTAACAAGACAGGGGTTTTGGAAAATTTTAAAACAGTATGCATTAAAGGCTGGAATCACCAGGAAAGTCTCTCCCCATACCCTAAGGCACTCCTTTGCTACCCATCTCTTGGAGGGAGGGGCTGATCTGAGATCAGTACAGATCATGTTGGGACATGCTGACATATCAACAACCCAAATCTATACCCATGTCGCCAGAGAAAGACTAAAAGAGATTCACGAAAAATATCATCCCCGACCATGAGATTATTGTCACTTAGCCTGTTTTAAAGGGAATCTCGATGTCTTATAATTTTTTGTTTGACTAACGACGAGTTCATACTATAATGCGTATAACAAACTGACGCGGGGTGGAGCAGTCTGGTAGCTCGTCGGGCTCATAACCCGAAGGTCGCTAGTTCAAATCTAGCCCCCGCTACCAAAAGCAGGCAAGGGTTTGAGAGATTTCTCAAGCCCTTCTTTTGTGCCTGGATGTGTTGACTCACGTGCTTGTGAGTCTTTTGTTTTCCCCCACCTCATGTCTATTGATATTAGGTTTGTTTTGTTAGATGCTTTCTGTGTATTTAAAGTATGTTATTAATATTTATTGAAGTATATTATTAAAGCATCCCATTTGATGCCTGCAGCCCCGATTTGTCGGGATCTACGCTGCGCTCCGAAAAGCTGCAGGGTATTCTGGCAAAGACGAATAAAACGCTTGATTTTCTCATTCAACAAACGTATAGCCCTATGTATACAGAATAGACAGAGATGCAGAGCCTTGTGAGAGGAGCAAGAATTGTCAGAGAACCCTCAATGACTCTCGAGACATTGTTCCCGGTCCACTAATTCTTTCTAGCAAGAGAAATCGAAAGGTTGTTATTTTAAAGAGGTTTGTTTCATATGAAAAAAGCATTCATCAAGGTTTTCCTTGTCATTATTTTTCTTTTGACATTCTCGGCCCATGGGCTGGCTGGCCAGTTCAAGGTAATTAAGGTTTATGACGGCGATACCATCATGGCTACAGGGCATGATATTGTTATCTATGTTCTCTTGGCAGGCATTGATGCGCCTGAGCTGAGCTCACAGAACCAGGAGCCTGCCCAACCCTATGCGGAGACGGCCAAACGCTATCTAGAAAGGCTAATCCTAAACAAGACGGTTGAGATCAAAGGCTATGGCATTGCCCCGTACCCCTATAATGATCTTATTGGCGAAGTTTATGTAGGTGGCACCAATATCAATATCGCCATGATCATCAAAGGTCTTGCAGAGGTACCTGCTGGAGAACGCCCGGCTGGGCTGAATATTGCTCCCTATGTGGAGGCCGAAAAAGAAGCCAAGGCAGCAGGACGGGGGATATGGTCCTTGGGAGACAGGTATATAAGCCCTAGCGAGTGGCGCAAGGCGCGCATAATGAAATAGGCGTGGTGTAATCACTAACCATATCCTCAGATACTATCCTTAGAGCTCATTACTAAAACCCACACAGTCCCTCAGGAGTTTTTCGTGAGAAATCTCGCCCTAATTCTCGCAATGCTCTTTTTCTTACTTACTCCGGCTACATGCCTTTCATCACAGTTTTTCATTACTGTGGGGCCTGAGGTCCGGTACATCAATGGTCATTCTACATACCATATCAGCTTTGATAGTTCATGGGCATCCGGAGGTCATGGTGAAAGTGAACTGGAGTTTCCTCTGGATAATTTCATGGCCGGGATGCATGTAGTAGCAGGAGGCAGACATGAAACAGGCGGTACGCAAGCCCGGGGGCGTTTGAGCATGAGTTTGCTTGGGGTCGTAAATAAAGATGCAGGGATAATGAAAGATTCTGATTGGATTGAAAACGATGCTGCATTTGGAGAGGCACCCCATGAAGGAAGAGATCTGTATACAGAATCAGATGCCAGGCTGAAGGGCACCATCTTTGATATTGAATATGCATATTATTTCAGGTGTAATCAGAGCTGGACTCTTGGACCCATGCTCGGTTTTAGATATCACCAATTCAAGTACGATATATATGGATACAGAGGGTTTTATTGGACCACTCCGGTATACGGGGAAGGCAAGGTTTTAGAGTATGAGGTTACCTACAAGATTCCATATATAGGGCTCACCGGTGAAGCACTGATTGGTTACAAGCATCAATTTCGGTTTGTTTGGAGCTTTGGCTATTCTGACTGGACAGAGGTGAGAGATAGAGATGATCATATTTTGCGCTATAAGTTAAGTGAGGGAGAATGCGAGGGTGAATCGTACCTGAGCAATGTGGGCTTGGACTGGAATTTTCTCCCTCATTGGATTCTTAGTGTAGGTGCTGAATATGTGGACATTGAGACCACCGGAACGCAACATCAGAGATTCTATGCAGGAGCCTCTGCTGGAACCACCTATAATGTAAATGATAGGGTAAGCTCTTCTCTTTTGTCAGGTATGGTTAGGGTTTTGTATGAATTTTAGGATGTGGAGCTACAATCTCTGAACCTTGAACTTTTGAACCCTGAACCTGTCAATCGTTACCTTTTAGCAAACAAATAGCCTCTTATAGTTAGGAGATTTTGTCAGAATGAGTGATGCAAAAGCGGTTGCAGTAGAAATAGTAAGAGAAGCAGGGGAATTCCTGAGAGCAAGGCTAACTTCAGCACATAAAATAGACTACAAAGGTGAGATTAATCTCGTAACCGAGGCAGACAAGATGTCTGAAGAAATGATCACAACCAAAATAGACCACCTGTTTCCTGAGCATGACATCCTCGCTGAGGAATTTACGCATACATGCAAGGGTTCAGACTTCAGGTGGATCATAGACCCCCTCGATGGAACCACCAACTATGCCCATGGTTATCCAGTCTTCTGCGTTTCCGTTGCACTACAAGAGCTCAATAACATAATCCTGGGCATCATTTACAACCCAATGCTCGAAGAGATGTTTGTAGCAGAAAAAGGGCAGGGGGCTTTTTTGAATGGCAGAAAAATTGTGGTCTCCAATACGCTTACGTTAGCAAAAGGCCTTCTAGCTACCGGTTTCCCGTATGACATGCGAGAATCCAGTGTTAACAACCTAAATCACTTTAGTGCGATGATTCTCAAAGCACGAGGGATCCGCAGGGCAGGCTCAGCAGCACTGGACCTCGCATATCTCGCCGCAGGCCGGTTTGACGGGTTCTGGGAAATTAAGTTGAATCCCTGGGATACCGCAGCCGGATGGTTGATGGTAGAAGAGGCAGGTGGCCTTGTAACAGACATGAGGGGGAAGTGCTATCACCTTGAATCTCCAGTTATCGTGGCATCAAATGGAAGAATCCATGAGGAGATCGTGGATATTCTCAATAGAGCCTCTATTTGATAATCTTCTTTATCTTCTCTGCCTTTTTCTTAATCTCCACGCCCTTTTTTAAAACCGGAACCTTTTGAACTGCCTTTTTTGCCAGTTCATTTTCAAGAGACTTTTTCTCTTCCTTTTTTTCCCCTACTGCTTCCTTTTCGCCATTCAGG
>JAFDDT010000091.1 GCA_019310725.1 Deltaproteobacteria bacterium
TTTATAGCCTTTTACTTTGGATATTTTTTAATGAGCCCTGCGGGATTTGATCAAAAAGAAGAGATCTTTATTGTAAAAAAGGGGAGTGGTCTCAAGTCAGTTGCCACTGAACTTGAGATAAGAAAGCTTATCAAAAGCAAAGATCTGTTTATATTCTGGGCTCTCCTGAAAGGAGGCTCACGGGATATAAAGGCTGGTGAATACAGCCTGAATCAGTCAATGTCCCCGGTAACAATACTCACTATCCTTGCTTCCGGGGCAGTAAAAACCCATCCATTAACAATCCCGGAAGGGCTTACCGCTGAACAGATCGCTGATATACTTGCACAAAAAGATCTGGTCGATAAGGGAGAATTTATGGCTCTGGCCATGGATAAAAACCTTGCGGCCTCGTACCATGTTGATGGGCAAAGCTTGGAGGGTTATCTTTTTCCTGACACCTATTTACTCAGCAGGGATATGGGGGCACGACAGATAATTGACCTCATGATCAAGAGGTTCTGGGATATCTTCAGTAACCTGGAAAAGTGTCATGAAACCCCTATGTCGTTACAGGAGATAGTAACCTTGGCCTCCATAGTAGAAAAGGAGACCGGTCTCGCCGAGGAACGGCCTCTTATTGCGTCAGTTTTTCTTAACAGGCTTAAAAGGAGGATGAGGCTTGAAAGTGATCCAACGGTTATCTATGGTCTCAAGGATTTTGATGGAAACCTGACAAAGAAGGATCTACAAAGCTCCAGCCCATACAACACCTACCATAATCGTGGCCTCCCTCCTGGACCAATTGCCAACCCGGGCAGGGAATCCCTCAAGGCAGTAATAAACCCGGCACAAACAGACTACCTCTACTTTGTCTCAAGAAATGATGGGAGTCACCATTTCTCAACTACCTTGAGAGAGCATAACAGAGCTGTTATCCGGTACCAGAAAAGGCGCCGCCCCGTATCTGGTAAAAGTAAATAGGAGACTTGTAAACATTCAGCCACAGATTAACCCCGTTAAATAGTAAATATGATGAGCATAATAACTTTGAGGAGCAAAGAGGTATTGATGGCTGAATTGAAAAATTAATACCTTATTTAACGGGGTGAACACAGATGAACACAGATAGGCTTAAACATAAAGAAACTACAGATACTGTTCTAAAAGTTTTTATGAAGTTTATCATGAGCTTGTTGATGAATTTCTAGAATCTGTATATTCAAATGCCTTACATATGATAATAAAAGGAAAAATATCGGCGGTAATCAGCGCAAACCTGCCCGCCATCTGGCAGGCGGGTCTGTGGCTGAGCAGTTGTAAAGACTTTAATAAAAAAAGGAGGGTCACTATGAAAAAGCATCTTAAGTACCTTGCAGTAATCGTTTTTTTTCTCGTTGCCTGTGGTGTTTTTGTCACCTCAGGATGTTCGCAACCAGTCAAAACCCTGGATCCAGGGGTAAAAGGCCCACAGCTGATCGTCAACCCAGACACAGTGCGCCTTGGTGTTGCTAAAATGAAGGATACAAAACTTGTCTTCAGCGGTTCAGGCTTTGAACCGGGTGATAGTGTATTCATAAAACTGCTTAATGTACCAGTTGATGAAAAAAAGGTTGACCTCTCAATAGCCTCTGCTGACATAAGAAAAGATGGCACCTTTGATGCCACGGTCGGATTGTTAACCAAGGTCTCTGATTTCCTGAGGGCAAAAATCGGGTCAAACGAAAAAATGGAAAACATCATGATTATAACACAACCACCCATGCCTGCCGGTACCTACACTGAAATAGGATTCTCACTGACCCGGAGTTCCTCTGATCTGGCCTGAATCAACCTGTCAAAGCGAAAATCGGCTGGGAGCGGTAGAACTTGCTCCCAGGCGGATTGAGCGGGTAAGGAAAAGCCGGACCAAATTTGCACAGGAAACTCTAGCATTTCATCCCTTGACATCGCTGAAGCCTTTCAATATATTCGGTTTGTTTTGTATGCTGTATACGGAACTTAACTCGCTGCGGTCATCCCGCTTACAAGCGGGAGAATGTTGGAACAATGGAATAATGGGCTCGGGGAACTGGAACAGTGATTATTGGGAAAACCCTGTGGACAAGGAAGCTAATAAACGAGAGGCTTCCTTATGAAATCATCCCCGGTAACGATGGAGTCTTCGACATTCCAATATTCCATGTGCGAGGCAATACACAACAGCTTCAAAAAACTCTTTTAGTTTTCCCGCTCACCGCGGGATAAAATTTCCGATATATTCAATACCTTGATTTAAAAGGAGGCCAAAGAGATGGGTAAGCTATTGTTTCAATGGGATTATTCGTCATACCCAGGGGCACAGAAGTACCCTCACCTATTTAAGCCGATTCAGTTAGGCAATCTCACCATCCCTAACCGGATAAAATATGCCGCCACTGAGGACAATTTAAACGGCAAAGACGGTTTCGTTACTGATGCCGGCGTTGGCTACTTACGGGAAAGAGCAAAAGGCGTTGTGGGTGGCCTGTGCGTTATGCAGGGTGTCTACATGGATGAGAAACGACAAGGCCAGGGATATGTAGGCCAGGCCGCTGCCTGGGATGATAGATAAATTCATCCCTGGCCTAAAAAGGCTCGCTGATGCCATTCATGAACAAAAGGCTATAGCTGGCTGCCAGTTAATGCACTGCGGCCGTGTGGGTGGTATTGAGACAGAATATTGCCAGGGTCCCTCCCCTGTTCCTCAGCGTTTGAGAATCTTCAGGCCAGTCGAAGTGATGACCAAGGCAGACATAAAACAGTGCATTAAGGAACACGTGGAGGCGACCGAACGATTGCTCAAAGCGGGCTTTGACTACGTGGAGATTTCTGGGATCGTGGGTTATCTCCTTTCTAATTTCGTCTCCAGCTATACTAATAGGCGGACCGATGAATATGGCGGGGATATACAGGGAAGAATGCGATTCGTGGTTGAACTCGTTGCAGAAGTGAAAAAGCTATGCGGCGACGTCCCTGTGGGCATCAGGCTCTGCGCGGACGAACTCCTGGATGATGTGGGCGGAAACACCCCCGAAGAGTCGATGATCACATATGAAATGGCTGAAGAGGCGGGGGTGGATGTCATGAGTGTCACGGCTGGATGGCAGGAATCAATCTACCCTGTGATCAGCAGAGACATTCCCATGGGTAGCTGGCTTCATTTGGCAGAGCGTGCCAAACAGCATCTCAAAATACCTGTGTCTATGGCCTATAGGCTTTTTACCCCGGATCTGCCGAACAAGGCTATTGGAGAGGGGAAACTGGATATCTGGGAGATGTGTCGACCGATGATTGCTGATCCGCTGATGCCCAAAAAGGTCCTGGAGGGAACAGAGGATGAGATAAGGCCGTGTGTTGCATGCAATGTCTGCCTGGCACGCCTCTTCCGTGATGCACCTATGACCTGTTACATTAATCCGGTGTGCGCCCACGAGTGGGACCCCAAATATGAGATCAAGCCAGCAGAGATGGAAAAGAATATCATCATTGTTGGCGCTGGTCCTGCTGGCCTGGAGTGTGCCTGGGTGGCCGCAGAGAGAGGACACGAGGTTCACATCTACGACAAAAGAGAAGAATTGGGCGGAACAATCATTGAGGCCTCCAAGGCCCCCTACGGCGATGACGAGTTATACGGACAGATAAGCTTTTCAAAGGCCAAAGCAGAAAAAGCGGGTGTTGAATTCCATTTAGGCACCGAGGTAACCCCTGAACTAATCGAGGAAGAAATGCCAGATACCGTTGTCCTAGCAACAGGCCCTAAGTATGTGAAAGGCACAGCCCCCGGTTTTGATCGGGCAAATGTCGTTCCAATGCTGGATGTCCTGAATGGGAAAGCTGAGGTGGGAGAAAACGTTGTCGTTTGGGGAAACCTCAAACCCGGGATTGGAGTAGCCCTACTCCTGGCCAAACAGGGAAAGAAGGTGACTGTCGTAGGTAAAGAGAGGAAGCTCGGGAAGGATATCAATCCCTCCTTCAAGTGGCGCTATGTTGGATACCTCAAAGATAATAGGGTTGCTACTTACAATGACTCCGAGATCGAGGAAATTACAGATGATGGTATAACTATCAGAACTTACGATGGCTACCGGATCCCAATAAAGGCAGACACAGTGGTATGCACGGAAAGAGAGGCGAACCCGGACTTGAAAGATGTAGTCCAGGAGAACGGCATTGAGCTTTTCGTAATCGGTGACGCACTCGTACCCCGAAATCTATCTAGTGCGGTTCATGACGGCTACCGGATAGGTATCCGGGTGTAAGAAGGAGGTTGACAATGGCGGTTGATCCACAAAAAGAATTGACAAAGTTACATGGTGCTTTGGGTGTTTCACAAGCCGTAATTAAGAGTACGTTTTTTGAATGGCGCCAAACAGCCCTTGAGCTCCTCGGACCTAGTTCTGATACACTGGACGTTGTCCTGAAGTTTTGGGAAGTAGCCGGTGTAGACGTTGCCAAGAATTTCTTCCCCATGCTGAACCTGCGTAAAGGCCAAGAGGGTTTGATTCTTGATCTTGCCAGAGCCTTAGCAGGCACAGGAATTGCCAATGGGGCTGTAGTTAGAGTTGAAAAGGGTGAAGGTCCCCTTGAAGCCCTCATAAGATGGGAAAGATGCCCTTGGCCAACATTCGCTAAACGCTATGGTGCTTCTATGAAGGAGGACCTCTTGGGTTGCGACAAATTTCTTCAAACAATCGTTGCTGAAGCAAATGCCTTCCTGGGCACAGATTTGAAGATAGAAACTCAAAAGGCTATCCCAAGCGGCGATGGCGTGTGTCTGCGGAGATTATACAAATAAGAAGATAGCAGGAGGATGCAATATGGCAGCACAAGTAGACATGAATAAATGCACAATGTGTGGTGGCACAAAAGAACCTATCTGCGTGGAGGCATGCCCAGACGAAGCTATCAGAGTGCAAGACAGTAGAATTGTTGTAACCGAGTTTTTGTGTGAGGACTGCAACGAGTGCGGCTTCCGATGCCCGGATCATGCTATTTCTATTCCACTTGAATTGATAACCTTTTAGTTGCTCTGTGGAGGGAACCATGAAGGTAAATAAGATAGATCACATATGTATTGCAGTAAAAAACCTGGATGAGGCTCGCAAGATCTGGGAACCTATTCTGGGGAAACCAGAGCCTGATGATCCCTACGTTGATGAGCCGGAAAAGATCAGGGTGGCACGGTATTGGCTGGGTGAAGTAGGCTTTGAGTTAATGGAATCAACGACTCCGGATGGGGATGTAGCCAAGTTTATCGAGAAAAGAGGCGAGGGTGTGATGCTTCTCAGTTTCAATGTGGACAATACCAGAGAGGCCATGAACGAGCTGAAAGGCAAGGATTATCCCTTTATTGGAGGGGCAAGACCCTTCAGAGATTGTGAATTCGCCTTTATCCATCCAAAGGCAGTAAACGGCGTTCTCCTTGAACTGATCGATTACAAGTGGGATGAGTTGAAAAGGTAGATGCCCTGGTTGCGCATCCTAAAGACTGACAATTGTTTTAAGAAGCAACAATTGACAGAACTCATATCTCTACCAAGCCAGCTTTGATGAGCTTCTTTGCCAGACTACACAGATCTTGCTTGTCTCCTTGTTTACGTATTTCTAGAGCCACAACGAAAACTGGGACGTGTTTTTTTCTGCACGATAGATTATCCTATAGCGCCCTGCTCGGAGGCTTCAATGACCAGTAGGTCCGCTTGTCAGGGGTTTATCTAATCTTGTCCGGGTCTAATGCAAGCCTATCTATATCTATCTCGAATCCTCTCTTTTACCCTGCGGTCCCCTATTGCCTTGAACATCGCCTGGAGTGAGTCCCGCCTAGATATAGGCGGGATCAAGAAACGTCTTAGACCCACCGAAAAGGGATTTCGGCAACAGCCTGTATAGGGCTGGCCCTTATTCTACCACTTGCAAGGAGATGCCATAATGAAAGAAGGTTTTTTTCGTCCCCGGGAGTATCATCGACCCAACAACCTGCAGGAGGCTACCTGGCTTCTTTCGAGTTTCGGCAAAAGGGCGAAACTAATTGCCGGTGGAACGGACCTCTTGGTCAATAAACCCCCCGAGGTAGAATGCCTGATCGATGTGGCGAGCCTGGATCTAAACTACATAAGAAAAGATGGAAATGGAATAACAATTGGGGCGGCAACAACCCTTGACTTGATCGAACGTTCCCCAATGTTCTCCGCTGGTCCATATGTGGTGCTATCAGAGGCAGCAAGCAATATGGCAACTCCCACAGTCAGAAATATGGCTACAATCGGGGGTAATATCTGTAATGCCTCTCCTGCAGCCGACCTTTCGCTGGCCTTAATGGTGCTTGATTCAACCGTGAAAATATACGGTTTAGATGGCAGCAGGGTACTACCTATAGGTGCGTTCTTTGAGGACGTCAACAAAACAGCATTAGCCGAGGATGAACTGTTGGTCGAGATTCATATTCCAATGAGCCCTGCAGGCACTGGTGCTTCCTTTTTGAAGTTAAGACATCATCAGACCGCAATTGACCTGGCTGTAGTTAATGTTGCTACCAGATTAACCTGCTCAGATGACTTCTGTGAAGATGCCAGAATAGCGCTGGGTGCAGTGGCAAAAAGGCCTATCTATGCCGAGAAGGCCAAAAGGTTGCTCACCGGAAAAAGGCTTGATGGGAAACTCATTCAAGAGGCTGCTGAGATTGCTTCCAAAGAGGCAAAGCCGATTGATGATGTCCGTAGCTCCGCCCGATATAGAAGGAGAATGATTGCGGTACTGGTCAAAAGAGCCCTTGAACTTAGCATTACGAGGTGTGAAACGTGACAAAACGAGATATTAATATCTGCGTCAACGGTAAATGGTACGAACTGGCTGTGGAGCCTTACGAGACACTACTCGATATCTTAAGAAACAGGCTGGGGCTTACCGGGACGAAATCGGGCTGCGCCAAGGGTGAATGTGGTGCATGCACGGTCAATATCGACGGCAAGGCCATACTATCCTGCTTGACTCTGGCCGTACAGGTGGATGGAAAGGAGATACTAACCATTGAGGGCTTGCCGAAAGGGGCTGAACTCCATCCCCTACAGGAATCATTTGTGAAGCATTCAGCCGTACAGTGCGGCTATTGCACACCAGGCATGATAATGAATGCCAAGGCCCTCCTCAACCACAATAGCAACCCATCTGAGAAAGAAGTGAGGAAAACACTTTCCAGCAATCTTTGCCGGTGTACCGGCTATGAGAGGCCTGTGAAGGCAATACTTGACGCCGCCAGGATAATGAGGGGGAAAGATGAAAGATAGATTATCGGTCGTAGGGAAAAGCGTACGACGTATCGACGCAGTTGATAAGGTTACCGGCCAGGCGAAATATGGCACAGATTTGAAGGTAGATAATATGCTTTATGCCAGACTCCTTCGAAGCCCCTATCCCCATGCCAGGGTGATTAAAATCGATACGACCAGGGCGGAAAACCACCCCAGAATTAGGGCTATAGCCACAATAGATGAGGTTCCAAAGGTTGTGGGATACTGGTGGAATCTCCGGTCTGAAAAGGCAACGAAAAAAATGTATCTACAGGATAATGTGGTTAGATTCAGAGGTGATCCGGTTCTGGCTGTGGCCGCCGACGATGAAGAGTCGGCACAAGAGGCCTTATCACTGATCGACGTTGAATATGAGGAATTGCCAGCGCTTTTTGACCCAATTGAGGCTATGAAAGAAGACCATGTCAAGATCCACGAAGGGGGCAACATAGCCTTTCACGTGGTGAAGAGGTTTGGTGATGTTGACCAGGGTTTAAAGCAGGCAGACTACGTAATTGAGAACAGGTTTGTCACCTCAAAACAGAAACATGCCAGTATTGAGCCCATTGGTACAGCAATAGCCGACTACGATCGAAGTGGACGGCTTACCGTTTATACCTCTACGCAGCTTCCTCACTGGAGTAGGATATATCTTGCCGGGGCACTTGGCTTGCCAGTTAATAGGGTTAGGGTAATAAAGCCCTATACCGGGGGGGCATTCGGCGGCAGATGCGGTCTCATCCATGGCCTGGAGGTCATGTGTTCCTTCCTCTCCAGGAAGACCGGTAGGGCCGTAAAGATATCATTTTCAAGGGAGGAGGACTTTGAGGCAACAGAAGCACGGCATCCTTTTATCATAGAGCTCAAGACTGGTGTGACCAAGGATGGAATCCTGGTTGCGAATAGTATCAAACTGTTTCTGGACGTGGGCGGATACGGCACCCATTACATCGGGGTTTTGGCCGATGCCTTGTCAACAGGGGTAGGCTTGTACCGATGCCCAAACGTGACATTTGAGGGATTTTGCGTATACACCAATAAATCTCTAAATGGGGCCTTTAGAGGATATGGGAACCCCCAGATGAACTTCGCCCAAGAGTCGCAGATGGACATGATTGCGGAGAAACTGGCCATGGACCCTGTGGAGTTTAGGGTTAAGAACTACCGTGGACTGGGGGAGATAGATCCTGTGTTTGATGTTCCCATTAGAAGCGATGGCATGAAAGAGTGCTTAACAAAGGGAGCCAAGAAGTTTGGGTGGAACAAGAAGAGAACACGAAAGCTGGCTGAAGGAACCAAGAAAAGGGGCGTGGGCGTGTCTTGTTTGCAGCACGGCACTGGCGCACGTTTCGGTTTGCCTGACCCGGCGTCAGCAATTGTGATGCTGAATGCAGATGGTTCAGTGAATCTGGTAACCGCTGCAGCCGATGATGGGCAAGGTAATAGAACGGTACTGGCGCAGATAGCTGCCGAGGAGCTCAGCATGCCTTTCGAACAGATATCGGTCTCCGACACAGATACCGATGTAGCACCCCTGGACGGGGGCACCCACGGTAGCAGGCAAACATATTGTGGAGGACTTGCTGTTAAGCGAGCCGCCGCCGACGCCAAGATGGCCCTTCTCCGCTTTGCTTCCCAGCACCTCGATGTAGAGGAAGAAAACCTCGAAATAAAGGATGGGGTAGTATACCACGTGAAGGATCGGTCCACCAATATTAGGGTCGGCGATCTCATGAGAAAGATTCAAATTGAGGATCTCTCCCGTTGTGAACAGATAATTGGGCATGCCTCAGGGGTTGCGCCTGCAATGCCTCCGACCTTCGGTGCCCACTTCGCCGAAGTTGAGGTAGATATGGAGACCGGTGAAGTTCATGTTGTAAAGTTAGTTGGCGCCTTTGATGTCGGTAAGGCTATCAATCCTGCAAACGTTGAAGGGCAAATAATTGGGGGCGAGGCCATGGGCATAGGGTACGCCCTAACCGAAGGTCTGATAATAGACAATGGCAAGATCGTGAATAACAACTTCACAGACTATAGGATCTTAAGGGCCTGCGATGTACCGCAGATTGACGCGATAATTGTTGAGAGCAATGAACCAACCGGACCATTCGGGGCTAAGGGTGTTGGTGAAGCCACCATGGTCGGTACAGCTGCCGCGATAGCCAATGCCATCTACGACGCCATCGGGGTCAGGATGAAGGAGCTGTGCATAACTCAAGAGAAGATTCTCGAGGCCATAGATCGTGGTACAAGAGCTTCCGGACTTTAGAGACAGTCCGACACGCCCTTCCCCTTCCTATCCTTACCGATTCTGGCTCAAGGTTTATCCGCCATTTTTTGGCGGGCAGTCTTCGGCAAAAAGGAAATAGCCCTACCGCTTACCTATCGCTTGCTTGCCCCTCTTGAACTAAACGGAGTTCCAAATCACAGCATAGACACCGCTTTGACTCTTGCCTTGCTTGATCTTCACTAAAGCCCAGCTCAACCTCACTGAACCCATCATGTCGTTCTGAAAGGGGTGTGGTGGGCATAGCTTCCCGCTTGAGGTCTGCAAATCCCTCCTCTCTCTTCCCAGTGTATGGCACCGTGGCAGGCCTTCCCACAAGGGACTCTTCTATGATTCCATCCCCGCCTAGGAATGTATCAATAGAGCTTGCAGCCCTCCGCGCACCTGCAATAGCATCAATTATGGTACCAGGTGCCTGAGCTACATCACCACCGGCAAAAATATGGGGCATATCTGTCTGCTGAGTTTCCTCATCAATCACCATCAGGCTCTTTTCCACCCTTAACAGTTCTTTATCATCCACAAAGGAAAAATCAGGAGCCTGTCCTATAGCGAGGATAACTTGATCAGCCGCAACTGTCTCCTTTATGGTAGCAAAGCTGGGGCAAAAATTACCTTTCTCATCAAAGACCGATGAACACCGAACAAGCTCTATTCCGGTGATCTTTCCATGATCCTGTAGGATCCTCTGGGGGCCCCAGGAGGGCATTATTTTAACCCCTTCCTCAATGGCATCCTCAATTTCCCATGGGTTGGCTGGCATCTCCTCCCTACATTCCAAGCAGGCCAGTGTTACCTCTTTTGCACCAAGACGGAGGGCGGTGAGCGCCACATCAATGGCTACATTACCGCCCCCGACTACTAATACCTTATCTTTCAGTGCAATCTCTTTACCCTCATTTACTGCACACAGAAAATCGAGTCCCCAGAGCACATCATCAAGGCTGGTCCCTTCCAAGTCTATCTTCTTACTGAGCTGGGCCCCCACTGCCAGGAATACGGCTTCATACCCATCGGCCTCAAGCTGGTCTAAGCTGAAATCTCTTCCCAGCTTCTTTTCAGTCTGTAACTCGACCCCGAGTTCCAGGATCTGTTTAATTTCCTTGTCCACCACCTCCCTGGGTAAACGGTAATCCGGGATGCCAAATCGCATCATCCCCCCTGGCTCAGGTCTCTCTTCAAAAACAGTGACCTGATGCCCCTTCTTTCGCAGATAAAAGGCCGCTGTCAGACCGGCAGGACCAGCCCCGATAATAGCAACCTTGTGGCCTGTATCTTTTGCTACCTCTGATATCCGCTCACCTACATTACCTGTATTATCCGCAACGTATCGCTTGAGGGCACATATAGCGATGGGCTGATTGAAAACATCTCCACGCCTGCACACATCTTCGCAGGGATGGGTGCAGACGCGGCCCAAGATACCGGGAAAGGGCACCTTTTCCCGAATTAAAGCATAGGCCTCATCTACCTTTCCCTCTGCTATGAGCCTTAAGTATCCTGGTATATCTATCCTTGCCGGGCAGGCATCAATACAGGGAGGACCAACTGGAACAAACTCAGGGGGAGACAGTGAGCGTAGGGGCCTTATGATATCAAGGATTCCTATTCCATTCGGACACACCCCCTCACATCTACCACAGGTAGTACAAGACCATGGAAAGGGGGAGGCGGCGATCTCATCTATTAAACCAAGCTCTACATGCCTCAGAATCCTCCTCACATTAAACCCATCTACACCGGTGATAGGACACGCAGAGCTACAAAGCCCGCACTGCTCACAGGCCCGAAACATGTTCACATCATCGACGATCTTCTCAGCGAGCCCTGTTTTGGTATCCATATGCCCTTATTTTTGATTTACGATTTTTGATTTTTGATTTTTGATTTGCGATTGGTGAACTTGCTTTTTGCTGATTTTCTCGAAGCAACCATAATCGCGACGAGTTCGTTAGCTTCTTTTAATAGAGGTTCAACCAATTCCTTTTCCAACAAACCTCCTTCAATAATCAATTCCATCCAGAAAGCGCTTTCATCCGCCTCTTCTTCAACAATTCCTAATTTGGCTACAAATTCTGCCTTTGAACGTCCTCTACACGCCGACCGATAATTAGCGCCAACAGAAGTGCCGGAACGAATGAGCTGCTTACCGATTGATTGCCCCTCGATATTTTTCGGCAATGCATTCACCAGTCTTATTATCCTTAGGGCAAATTGCTTAGTCCTTTTTTTCAACTCTTTTTCATCCATCCATCATCTCTCCCAATCTAAAATCGCAAATCTAAAATTTAAAATCTATCTATCATTCAAGTCCCAACTCCTTCACCATATCCCTCATCGTATTCGCAAACTTCGGCCCATCTGCCGCTGAGCACCAGACATTCCAGAGTTTTTCAGGGTCATATCCCTTTCTTGCCAATCTTTTCTTGGCCCTTTTGATCCTCTCTTCTGCCGCATAATTACCGGTAATATAGTGGCAGGTTGGAAATTCGCAGCCTGCCACTAATACGCCTGCTGCACCTAGCTCAAAGGCCCTTTCTATGAACTTAATTGCCACCCGTGCCGAACACATCACCCTGATGAGTCGCGCATTAGTTGGGTACTGAAGTCTGCTCACGCCTGCCATATCCACCCCGCCCAATGCACACCAATGACAAACAAATCCAATAATTTTCTCCTCAGGCCTCTCTTCCAGGGCCGCATCTACCTGGGCAAGGATCTGCTCATCTGAGTAATGGATAATACTAATAGCATTCTTGGGGCAGTCTGCTGCGCAGAGCCCACACCCTTTACACAGGGCTTTGATTACATTGGGTTTTTCATCCTCCCACTTGATTGCACCATACGGGCAATTTTTGGCACACAGCCCACAGCTATTACATACATCTAGATCTATGTCTGCCACTATTCCCTCTGCCTCAAGGTATCCCCGCTTCATAGGAATAGATGCCCTCATAGCAGCTCCCGCACCCTCTTCACAACTGTCTTTCAAATTTTTGGGAGACCGTGCACATCCACACAGAGAGATGCCGTCAGAGGGGAAATCCAAGGGACCGAGTTTTATATGGGCCTCCTGGAAGAACCCGTCTGGATTAGTGGAAACCTTGAGATGCCCCTTAATGGCCTCGCAGGTGTCATCCCCCTTAAACCCGGTAGTCAGAACGACCAAATCAGATGGAAGGGTAAATTCCTTACCGAGAAGGATATCATAGACACGCACACCTAGATTGCCATCCTCTTTGGTCACCTCCGGATAACGATCATCGGGAAAGCGAATGAATTTGACCCCTGCTCTTTTTGCTGTTTCCAGATCTGACCCTTCCTCTCTTACCATGCTCAGATCTCTATAGAGGATATCCACGCGGATATCCTTATTAAGCATTTTAAGGGCTAACGCGTTCTTAACCGATACAGAGCATCCAATAGTGCAACAGCCCCGGGATTCATTTTTTGAGTTGACGCAGTTGACAATCACCACATCCTTTACTTGCCCAACCTCATCACCTCTTAACAATCCCTCGAGCTGAACCTGGGTTACCACGCGAGGGTCACTCCCATATTGGAATTGCCCTACCGGCTCGATCTCCTGCATCCCGGTTGCCACAATGACCGTTGATGCATCAAAGGTTTCGTTTGATCCATTGGCCTTCAGCGTAACCTTATAGTTCCCAATATATCCTTCAACAGCCTCTATCTCAGCATTTGTATAGACCTTGATGTTTTGGTGGGATTCAACGAGGGCAACTTTAGCCTTAACGATCTCAGCGGCTTCAAGCTTTACATGATCATGACAAACCACGGATAGCCTGTTTAAAAGGCCGCCGAGCCGGGATTCTTTTTCTACGAGTATGGCATGAAAACCCTGGTCAGCGATATTGAGGGCAGCGGTCATGCCTGCCATCCCACCCCCGATCACAAGGCAATCCGTTTTCACAGAAAGCCTAATCTCCTCACCTTCTTCCAGAAGAACGGCCTTGGCTACTCCCATCCTAACGAGATCCTTGACCTTTTCCGTAGCCTTTGAAGGGTCTGCCCTATGGACCCAGGAGACCTGTTCCCTGATACTTACAAATTCAAGGAGATAGGGGTTGACCCCCGCCTCTTTTACCGTCCTTTTAAAGAGGGGTTCATGGGTCCTTGGAGTACACGATGCAATAACCACCCTGTTGAGATCATTTTCTTTTATGAGCTCCTTCATCTTGGCCAGGTAGTCTACTGAGCATGACCATTTTCCTTCATCGGCAAAGGCAACGTGTTTGAGACCCTTGGTATATTCCACTACCTCCGGTACATTCACGATACCCGCAATGTTTGAACCGCAATCACAAACAAATACACCTACGCGTATATTTTCATTCATTCACTGTCCCCATTCCTGGGATTTTCGATTTTCAATTGAAGATTGAATGTCTACAGGCTATTGCCGAAATCCCTTTTCTCTTGGTCTAAAACGTTTTTTGACAAATCTAAGGCTCCCTCCAGGCGATGTCAAAACTCGCCTTTAGGGCTCAAACAGACTATTTAAGGATTAGCTATTCTTTCTACAAATTGCCAATTTTCAATTGAAAATAGTCATTTCAAAACTGCCTTCATGCTCGCTGCACTCGCCTGGACAACTGATTCAGAAATATCAATGGGACCAGTGGCACCTCCGCACACATATATCCCTTCAACACCTGTTTCTAACGGGGCCAGCATTGGATCTTTCTCTTTAAAGAACCCCAGGTTGTCCAGTTCAATCTTTAATACCTTTGCCAGTCTCTTGTTCCTCTCGCTTGGAACAAGGCCTGTGGAAAGAACAAGGAGTTCCACCTCTACTTCCTCAATCTCAGCAGTATCCAGATCTTCGTATCTGATAGTCAAATTTTTGGTCTTGGGGTCCTCAGAAACATCATACGGCCTGGCCCTGATATACCTAACGCCATTTTCTATCGCCTTCTGATAAAAGCCCCAGAAGCCCTTCCCGTATGCCTTGAGGTCGTTATAGAACACAAGGGTCTCTGTAGATGCATCGTGTTCCTTGGTAATAATCGTCTGCTTTGTAGCTACCATACAGCATACCTTCGAACAGTACGGCAGCCCCTTTGTCAACCCCCGGCCTGCGCATTGAATCCAGGCAATCTTTTGAGCATGTTTTTTGTCCGACGGCCTTATAATCTCACCTGCGGTTGGCCCTCCAGCATTCATCAATCTCTCAAACTGGATATATGTGATTACATTCCCGTAGATATTGTAACCATAAAGCCCCGTGTCCGGCTCTGCAGATCGTATGCCAGTGGCAACAATAATGCTCTTGATCTCGATATCCATTGGTCTATCAGCCTGCCAAAGGACAACAGCATCCTTCCCCTCCTCTTTGCAGGCCTTAACACATAAAGCAATGGGGCATTCGCGGCACTGGCTGCAGTCCACAACACAGCCCCCTACACAGGCACCTAGCTCCCGCATCTTTCCATAGCGGCACCGGGGGTCAATGACCGAAACGTTTGGAACAGCTTGCGGGAAGGGCATGAAGATCAGTTTTCTCATACCCCCAATCTTACCATCCAGTTCATCAGGAACGCTTACAGGGCAAGCCTCTACGCATGACCCACAACCGGTACACCTCTCTTCATCTATAAATTTGGCCTTTTTTAGCAATCTAACGGTGAAGGTCCCATTCTCCTTCTTAACCCTTCGAACTTCAGTATTGGTGAGGATCTCTATATTGGGATGATTGTCAACCTCATACATCAGGGGAGATTCTATGCATATAGAGCAGTCATTGGTAGGAAAGGTCTTATCCAACCGTGCCATCATCCCGCCAATGCTGGCTGTATCATCAATCAGATAAACCTTACAGCCATAGTCACCTGCATTCAGCGCCGCATTTATGCCAGCGATTCCACCACCTATTATGAGAATTGCATCGGACATAGATTAACCATGTTTAATTGGTTTGATTAGTTGCACTGGTTTTTTGATAACGTCAGCACTCAATTGTCAGTAGTCCGTTGCATATGTTTTTCTAACGCATGGGTGAAGTATAGAAATTAACAGACAACCACCAGCGGACACTACGTAATCATATCTCTGTTACAATAATCGCCTCAGACTCACAAATAGCCACACATGTGCCACACCCCAGACAGTTCGCGGGGTGGGTGGGATATGATTTTCTTTGTTTAATCTCAAAGACATCTACCGGGCAAAGATCCGCACACCGGCCGCACCCATTACATCTTTCATTGGAAACCTTGATGAGAAAAACCGTATATTCTTTTTTCTCCCTTGCCACACCATACCATTTTTGCCTTGACAAAGGTTTTGTATACAGTATACAATTTATAGTCAAGCACTTATTCTACCGTTTGGCATTTCTTTTGGTGCACTACATCAAGGAGAAGCCAGGGCCACATCATAGTGAAACCTAATCTATTGATTTTTAATCTTCTTGCAGGGTATGGGTATCTTTTTTTTGGTTATGCCTTATAACATGGCCCCTTACTGGGTCGATTCAAAATGGTTTATTGAGCCATAAGCCTTAGAATCATAGGCTCCATCTATATAAACCATTTTGAAACGCCCACTCATCTAAACTATGTACTCATCTAAACTATGTGGGGCATAATCCAAAAAAAAGATACCCATACCCTGGACTTTGACGTTAGTTTGAAGGAGAAGCCCTATGGATACGGAAAGAAAGCTTTACCCTGTATCAACCAATCCCTTATTTTTCACCCCCACCCGATCTCTTCCACAGGAAATAGCCGTAATCGGAGCGGGAACCATTGGACCGGATATCGGATACTATTTGAAGAGTGCCCTTCCCGGTATCAAACTCTTTCTGATAGATGTTGTGGAAGAGCCCCTTTCGAGGGCGGAAAAGAGGATTAGCGGGTATGTTCAAAAGGCCAAGGAAAAGAGGAAAATGAAAGAGGATCAGGCCCAGAGAGTCCTAGAAAATATTATGTATACCATGGACTACGAGCATATCAAGAACTGCGATCTGGTGATCGAGGCTGCAACGGAAAAAATCCCCTTGAAACAGAAAATCTTCGATGCAATTGAAAAGATAGTTGGTGAAGATACTATCATTACCTCAAATACCAGCTCGATACCTGCTGACAGAATCTTTTCGGCCATGAAAAAACCAGAAAGAACAACCATTACCCATTTCTTTGCACCTGCATGGCGGAGCCTGCCAGTGGAGGTAGTTCGCTGGGAAGGGGCAAGTCAGGAAGCAGTTGATTACCTTTTCTGGTTTTTTGCACATACAGGCAAGGCCCCCATCATTACGGATAATGCCATTTGCTTCATGTTAGATCGCATCTTTGATAACTGGTGCAATGAGGCAGCCTATTTGCTGGATCATGCCTCTGCAAGCCAGATTGATCAGGTAGCACAGGAGTTTGTGTTTGCTGGACCCTTCTATGTCCTTAACATGGCAAACGGCAATTCTATTATTATCGAAACCAACACCCTCCAGATGGAAGAAGGCCCCCACTATAAGCCGGCATTAATCCTGGGCTCAGTTGAAAAGTGGCTTACCGGGCGCCCTGGCAGCAAGGTAGAGGTCCCTGCAGATCTGAAAAATACTATTAGAGACAGGATGCTGGGTATCCTTTTTTCGCAGTCATTTGATATCGTTGATCGGGGTATCGGGACAAAACAAGATCTTAACTTCGGTTGCCAAGTTGCGTTGGGGTTCAAGAAAGGACCTTTTGATATCATGCGGGATTGTGGTGAGGCAGAGGTCGAGCGGATCATGGGAAAATTCTATAAGGAAAGACCAGGGTTCCCTAAAGCAAAGAACCCCCCTTCTGATTATCAAGACTTCAAACGTTTTCTCCTGGTAGATGAGGTGGATGGAGTCAAGATTATCACCATTCGGCGCCCTCAGGCAATGAATGCGATCAGCGATGAAATAAACGAAGAAATCCTAACAGTCTTGAAGGAGAATATCGATAATCCCTCCGTAAAAGGATTTGTCATTACCGGATACGGGAATAATGCCTTTTCAGCTGGTGCAGACATAGGCAAGTTTCCTCAGACGCTTGGAAACAGGGATGCAGCGGTTAAATATGCAAAGGATTGTGCCCAGGTACAACTCTTTATGGATCAGATGGACAAGCCGATAGTCGCTGCAATAAATGGTATGGCCCTGGGAGGGGGGCTAGAAATAGCCATCCGGTGTCACAGTATGGTTGCAACCAAAAATGCATTCTTTCAGTTCCCTGAGGTAACCCTCGGGATATTGCCGGGAATCGGTGGATGCATTGTCCCGTATCGAAAATGGCCCCAGGGGGCAAAACTCTTTCATGAAATGATATCCCTAGCCAGGCCCATGACTGCTAAAGAGGCAGTCGATATCGGGATGGTTGCCAAAATTACCGAAGATTACTCTGAGATGATTAAGGAGGCAGTCCAAGAGGTTAAAAATATGCAGGGAAAAAGACAGCAGATTCAAGAGGGAAAGCTCGATATCCCTGAGGTATCTATCCCCGATCAGCCCATGGCTGGCAAATTAGCCTTAAGCAAGGAGGCAATTTCAATAATCGCAAAAACCATCAAAAATGGGGCCGCTGCTAGTACCTTTGCTGATGCCATCGAGATCGGATATCAAGGGTCTGCCGAGATTGCCTGTACCGATGCCGCTAAGGAGGGTATCTCAGCCTTTCTAGAGAAAAGAAAACCAGAATTTAAGAAGTAACCGTTATCAAAACCATGTTAAGGAGGCCAGAATGGAAATATTTAAAGATATGACCATCCTCTCCCTGGAACAGGCAACGACGCTGCCATATCTCACCTACCGGCTCGCCCAGGACGGGATGAATGTCATCAGGGTCGAGCATCCTGTGTATGGTGACCCCAACAGGATGATCGGGGAAAACTACCTTAAAGAAGAAAGGATGTACTCATATTACCTCTGCATAAATGCCGGGAAAAAGGCCATCACCCTTAACCTCGCAGAAGACAAGGGCAAAGATATCTTCAAAGAGCTGATTTTGAAATTGAAGGTAGATATCTTCGCCACCAATCAACTGCCAAAAAATTATGCAAAACTTGGTGTAGACTACGACACCCTCAAGGAGACTAAACCAGATATCATCTGGCTGGGCATCACAGGGTTCGGCCCCGACAGCAATGAAGCAGCCTATGAGCCAATTCTCCAGGCGAGGTCAGGTTTAATGGATCTAACTGGTGAAGCGGATGGTGAACCCGAACAACTGGGTATACCCCTTGCGGATATGGGAACGAGCGAACATGCCTATGGGCTTCTGATGAAGGCCCTGCTCAAAAGGGAAAGGACCGGGCAAGGATCCAGAATAGATATATCCATGCTTGAATCAGCAACATCCTGGCTCACCGTGCCGATAGCAATAACAGCGACATTTGGCAAAAAAGTAACAAGAAGCGGAAACACTCATAAGTTCTTTGCGCCTGTCTCAGTCTTTAAGACCAAAAACGGTTATGTCTATATAGCCGTTGGAAATGACCGACAATGGAAGGCTATGGTAAATCTTCCCCCCTTTCTATCCCTAGACAAACCAGAATATGAAAAAAACCTGGGGAGGATAAATGATGTAGCCAACCTCAACAAGTCCATAGCCAAGATATTTGCTACCCTTACCTCTGAAGAGCTAATTGAGAGCTTTAATCAGATCGGGCTTCCTATCAGCAAGATAAAGACAGTACCTGAGGTATTGGAAGATCCTCTAATTCAAGGTGAGCTTCTGAAATCGAGGGATGCTCAATCAGGTATCGAGCTTACACTTGCACCACCACCTTTTGTGACACCATTCCTGAAACATTCCAATAAGAGACTCTCCTTTCCGCCTCGCTTTGGTGAACACAACAATGAAGTATATCGCACAGTGCTCGGTTACACTGAAGGTGATTTGATCGATTTCAAAGAAAAGGGGATTATATAACGTTTTGGTCTTGTTGGTTAGATCACTTTTATTGGTTCTCTTTCAAGCATGGCCAACAATCGTACCAGTATACAAACAAATCCAACCAGTGAAACCAATGAAACAAGAGCGTACAGGCAGGGAATTGTAAGCCTGGGATTGGAAAAACAAGATCATAAGGAAATACCAAATGAATATCATAGTCCTAATAAAACAGGTACCTGACACAACAGAGATCAAGATTGACCCAAAAACAGGTACCCTTATCAGGGAAGGGGTAGAAAGTATCATCAATCCTGATGACAGGCATGCAAGTATCATCAATCCTGATGACAGGCATGCAATTGAACTGGCAGTGAGCCTGAAACAGGATCATGGGGGCAAGGCTCGTGTCATCTCCATGGGCCCACCCCAGACCATAGATGCCATCTCAGAGGCCCTGGGCATGGGAATAGATGAGGGCATATTGCTTACCGATAGGAATTTTGGTGGGGCAGATACATGGGCGACAGCATACACCCTTGGCAAGACAATAGAGAAGATAAAGAAATACGATCTTGTCATCTGCGGCAGACAGGCTATCGATGGGGATACAGCTCAGATAGGACCGCAGGTAGCGGAATTCTTGAACCTGCCCCAACTCACCTATGTCACACAGGTAGAGCAAATCAATGAAAAACGGATAGTGGTCCAGAGGGCATTAGAAGATGGCTACGAAAGAATGGAATCCCCGCTGCCTGTCCTGATTACTGTGATAGGAGAAATAAATAAACCCAGACATCCGAGGGTAGATTTCTTGATCAACGCCTGTAAAGACAAGGCAAATATCAAGATCTGGGATGCAGCAGATTTAGGGGTAACCGTCCAGGAGATAGGTCTAGGTGGCTCTCTGACGAGGGTTATCAAGACATTTTCCCCAAAGATCAAAAGAGGGGGGGAGATACTAAAAGGAAATAAAGAAGAGGTAGTTAACCAACTCATCGACAGACTTCATGAAAAACATTTTATCTGAGACGAGCACAAGAGGGGTGTCCCAGAGGCAGCAAGGGAGTGTTTGGCTTATGGGTGGAATCTAATTACTATTGAAAATTGCCTATTGAAAATTGCAAATTTCTAATACCAATATTCAATTCTCACTATCCAATACTCCAGCACTCCAATATTCCGTTAAATTAATTAGGACGCAGATTTTCGCCGATGCCCGCAGAAACTATTCTATATATTTAAATCTTGACAATCTGCGTCCATCTGCGTCCAAAGAGGAAATTCCTAAACTATAAATTTTCACAGGAGTTTTCATGCCTATAACAATCGATCAAGAGCTGTGCAACGGATGTGGAAGATGTGTAAAGGTGTGTCCATATGAGGGAGTAGAACTCAAAGATGGAAAGGCAGTAATAAACGAGCGCTGTACATCCTGTGGTGCATGTATAGATGTCTGCAAGGTAGAGGCAATAAGCTCAGACATAAAAGAGCGGGAGGTGCCGGATTTCATTGATAGAAAGGGTGTATGGGTATTTGCAGAACAGAGAGATGGCATAATCGCCAGGGTCACCTTCGAGCTTTTGGGTCTCGGGCAATCCATAGCCAAAGAGCTCAATCAGGAGTTATCAGCCGTGCTTCTGGGATATGAGGTTGAACATCTCACCGAAGAGCTCGGTGCTTTTGGTGCCCAGAACATCTATCTTGCCCAGCATAAACTACTGACTCACTACCAGACAAACCCCTACACAAAGGTTATCTCTGAGATCGTGGTGGAACACAAGCCGAATATCTTTCTGATTGGTGCGACATCAATTGGCCGTGATCTGGCGCCACGGGTCTCTATGCGGCTTGACCTGGGTCTGACTGCAGACTGCACCGAGCTTACCATAGACCCTGATGATGGATCGCTCCTGCAAACAAGGCCTGCCTTCGGGGGAAATGTGATGGCCACCATAAAAACCCTCTATAGCAGGCCCCAGATGGCAACCGTAAGGCCTGGGGTTATGGAGGCAAAAAGGATAGATGGTTCATCTCAATGCAGGATAACCAAAAAAGATGTTCACCTGCTTGATAAAGACACACTGACCAAGGTACTCGAGGTAGTCAGGGAAAAGAAGAAGAGTGTAAACCTGTGTGACGCCAAGGTGATTGTAGCCGGTGGAAGGGGTGTAGGATCAGAGCAGGGGCTGGAATGCCTGTTTTCACTTGC
>JAFDDT010000092.1 GCA_019310725.1 Deltaproteobacteria bacterium
TCATTAAATCGAGACGGCCCAGCTCTTTCAACCGGTTATAAATCAGGGTCCAGGCACAATCCTTTTCCGAATCAATCTCACATTTGCCATTGTTTGTACCCCCGCAGGGGCCATTAACCAGCCCCTTATGGCATGAGGTGACCGGGCAGATTCCCCCTGTCTCCCCCAAGATGCAGGTACCGCACTGGGTACATATCTCATCAAATCGACCAATGCCATTCTCTTTTCCCATGAATAGGGTATCAAGGGCAGGGGCGACCATTTTTTGTACCTGCCTTGCGATAGTCTGCACCCCAAAGGCGCAGGTCATAATCAACAGGACATCGGCCTGGTCGATCTGCTGGCCATATTCCTCCAGGGCCTCTCCTGTGAGATTGTCACATGCCACTGGTAACACCATATCACCGGTAACCAGCCTCCCTTGACCGGATAAGCGCTCTTTCATGGCCTTTACCTCGGGCTCCCCTCCTGTCCGGGTCAGGGTAGTGCATGTCCCGCACCCGATGATAAAAACCCTCCCCAATCCATCCAGGAGACGGTCAATCTCCTCATCTGGTTTTTGCCTCGTGATTGATCTGATCATAATGCAGTTCCTCGTAATTTCCTAAATTCATTTGTGTCATGGATTTTCTTTTACCCATCATTCCAAAATTCCAGCATTCCAATTTTACAATACTATTTTTCCTCCAGGTCACACCTGAGGCATCTCACGGCCTCCCGATGGGCCTGCTCCTGAGTAAAACCTTTCTCCACCTCCCGGAAGTCCCTTACCCTCTCTTCTGGCTTCTCCAGTTCAATCTTGACCCGTGCTCTCTCCTCAGTGGTCTCCTCATCTAAGGCCAGACCGATATCCTCTTTCATTGCAGTCTTTTCATCTACGATCTCCACCCTTCCTTTTTCCCCTTTGAGGTATTTGTCTATGGCCAGAGCCGCCCTTCTGCCTGAGGCTATAGCGTTTATGACAATACTTGGGCCTGTGGTAAAATCGCCCCCTGCAAAAACACCGGGGATGTTGGTGGCCAGAGTGTTTTCATCCACCACAAGACTGCCCCATAGGGCCCTCTCAAGCTGGCTGTCCTTGGATAGAAAAGAGACGTCAGGCGCCTGACCGATGGAAATGATGATAGTGTCGGCCTCCACCATCTGTGTTACCTTTTCGTCAACACTAAGAGAGGAACGACCTTCTTCATCAAAAACAGTCATGCTACGCATAAACTCTATCCCTGTGAGCTTGCCACCCTTATGCATGATCTGTTTGGGCGCCCATAAGGGATTGATAACGATTCCTTCCTCAATGGCCTCATCAATGTCTTTCTCCCATGCCGGCATCTCCTCCTTTGTCCTCCGATAGAATATTTGAACGTCCCTGGCACCCACCCTGGGAGCAGTTCTGGCTACATCAATGGCAACATTACCTCCCCCCAAGACCACCACCTTTCCTTTCAGTTGTATCTGCTTGCCGCTCCTGACATCTGCCAAGAATTGAAGGCCGTAGTGGAGACCTACCAAACCCTCTTTTTCGCCAGGGATGTCGATCCTCTTGCTGGACTGGGCTCCTGCACCAATAAATACGGCATGATAGCCTTCTTCCAAAAGGTCATTCACTGTATGTCGGGCGTCAATGGGGGAATTATAGCGGATTTCTACACCGCAGCTTTCGATATGCTCGACCTCTGCCTGAATCACCCTCCGTGGAAGACGAAATTCCGGGATTGCTATTCCCAGCATCCCTCCTGCCACAGATTGGCCCTCAAACACAGTTACCCCATATCCCATTTCGGCCAAAAAGTAAGCACAGGTAAGTCCTGCCGGACCTCCACCCACAACAGCTACCTTCTGATCCTTGGTCACCGCAAATGGCTCTTTTGCCTTACCGATATGATCAAAATACCAGTCCGAGGCAAACCGCTTGAGTGAACGGATGGCAACTGGTTCATCCAGTTCACCTCGCCGACATTTAAACTCACAGGGATGGACACAGATTCGACCACATACGGCGGGAAAAGGATTCCTCTCCCTGACAATTTCTACCGCCTTTTCATATTTGCCACTTGCAATGGCAGCCACATAATTGGGAACATCAATCCCGGCCGGACAGGCGTGCTGGCAGGCCGAGATGACCATAGCATCACATGTGGCCCCGGCACATCGATGCTCCAGGATGTGGTCCTTATATTCCTTTAAAAAATATTTGAGGGTGGAAAGAGCGGGCTTAGGAGCAGTCTGCCCAAGACCGCAGAGGGAGGAAGTTATTATGGTTTCCCCTAGCTCCCTGATGTTCTGAAGATCCTCGATCCTGCCCTTTCCCTGCGTAATCCGTGTCAAAATCTCCAGCAACTGGGTAGTTCCAAGTCGACAGGGAGCGCATTTCCCACAGGATTCTGACTGGGTAAAACTCAAAAAAAAGCGAGCGATTTCCACCATGCAGTTATTTTCATCCATAACCACCATGCCACCCGATCCCATGATGGCGCCTATGCGCTGGAGCGTACCGTAATCAATGGGTAGATTCAGATACTGGGTAGGTACACAACCGCCCGACGGCCCTCCCATCTGGACCGCCTTGAACTGCCTGCCCTTTGGAATGCCGCCGCCAATGCCAAAAACCACCTCTTTGATAGCCACGCCTATGGGAACCTCTACCAGTCCTGTATTGTTCACCTTGCCAGCCAAAGAAAAGATTTTGGTCCCTTTACTCTTCTCTGTACCTATCTGCGAATACCATTCCACGCCGTTTTTTATGATCAATGGCACATTGGCCCAGGTCTCTACATTATTGATATTGGTGGGTTTGCCATCCAGTCCCGCCTGGGCAGGGAAAGGTGGTCGGGCCCTCGGCATTCCCCGCCCCCCCTCAATGGAGGCCATGAGGGCAGTTTCTTCACCACAGACAAAGGCCCCTGCACCCATCTTCAGATAAATATCAAAATTAAAACCACATCCCAGGATATTCTCACCTAAAAGGCCCAACTCCCTCATCTGTTCGAGTGCAAGTTTCAGGTGTTCAACAGCAATGGGGTATTCTTCTCGCACATAAATGTAGCCGTAGTCTGCCCCAATAGCATAGGCACCGATCAGCATCCCCTCGAGCACTGCATGGGGATCACCTTCTAAAACTGCGCGGTCCATAAAGGCACCTGGATCGCCCTCATCGGCATTGCAGATGATATATTTAGGTTGCCCCTCTGCCTGGCGGGCAAATCTCCATTTCACTCCTGTAGGAAAACCGGCACCACCCCTGCCTCTCAGTTTGGCGGCAGTTACTTCATCGATCACCTGCTCCGGGGTTATCTTGGATAGAACTTTAACAATAGCCTGATATCCACCAGAGGCAATGTAATGCTCAATCCTCGTGGGATCGATCCTTCCACAATTGGCAAGCACCCTTTTCACCTGTTTCTTATAAAAGGGAATCTGGTTGCGGTAATAGATAGCATTTCCAGTCTGGGCATCCTTATAAGCCAGGTGATCAATCAACTGGTTTTTCTTCAGGGTGAGATCAACAATCTCTGCTGCATCTTCAGGATTGACCTCCTGGTATTGAACCCCCAACGGATCAATTGAGATCACTGGCGCTTTCGCACAAATCCCGTGGCATCCGGTGGATCGTATCTCAACCTGGCCTGAAAGGCCCTGTTTTTTGACCTCCTCTTCAAGGGCAGTTCTCACTTCAACAGCACCATAAGCGCGACAGCCGGTCATACAGACAAGTACATGGGTTTTTCCTTCATCCTCCTGAGCGAGAATCTTGTTGCGATACCACTCAAATTCCCCAATGGTTAGAAGTCTTTCCATGTTGCTTAGCCTTCCCCCTTCTTTTTGCCATACTCGGCCAGTATGCTGGTTACCTTTGGCGGAGATAGTTTGCCAAAATAGGTTCTGTTCACCATCATGGCAGGAGCAAGGAAACAGGCACCGAGACAGGCCACGGTCTCAAGGGTGAATTGATAATCTGGGCTAGTCTCCCCTTCATCCAGCCCCACCTCTTTCTTCATGAATCTCAGGATGCTTCTACCCCCTTTGACGTGGCAGGCCGTGCCGCGGCATATCCTGATCACATATTTTCCTTTAGGCTTCAGAGACAAACCAGCGTAAAAGGAGATTACCCCTTGTACCTGACTGGCAAATAGGTTGAGCGCCTCTGCAATAGGCTCAATGGATTCCTCCGGTATGTAACCAAGTGTCTCCTGGATATCTTGCAACAGCGGGATCAAGGCCCAGGTCTCACCCCTGTGTTTATCTATAATGGCCTCCAGTTCTCGCCAATCTATGTCTTTAGGTTTTGCCATTTAAGATCCATTTTATTAAGCTCAAATGTCGAAATTACTCAATCAATCTATCGCAAGCAGGTTAAGGTTACGATTCCCGTTTCGTTGTCCGGTTACGTTTTTCGTCTTTTCCCCGATTCTCCCGAAGAAATCCCGGCCCGTGGGGGGATTCGGAAGTACGTTACCGTCACCGTTACCGATACGGGCTTCGTTACCGTCACCGATTCATAACGTTCTTGTCGTTTGTCATTTTTTGGCCAGCCTTTGCAGATCGAGGAGTTTTTCTTCAGCATAAATCCTCAACTTTCTGAATCCTGACTCGGCATTCCTTCCAGCCAGGTGAGTTGGCCTCGCCCAGTTGGGTCAGCTCGATCAAGTTCATGACATCATTATTGTGAAAGGCCACGGGGATAAATATGAGCCCCGGTCTCAAATCCGGATTCAGCATCACCTCCCTGGATATAGATCCATGCGCCGAAGATATCCTGACCTGATCTCCCTCCTTCAACTTGAGTGCAGCACTATCCTCAAGGGATATCTCCACCTCGCCCTTCAAGGCAAAATCCTTAATGCGAACTGAATGGGCAGTCCTTGTGCCGCTTCCCAGATGGTACCGCAGGGAACCCAGAATGGCTCTAAGGGGATAATCTTCATCAGATCTCTCAGGTTCCGTTTTGATAACGGGAGAAAAATGGATCGGCTCTCCTTCCCCTTGCAGATGAAAAAGCCGCGAGTTGCTCGACTCCTTGATCCAGGTTTGCTCCTCATTCCTCTCCAGCGCCGAGTACACAGGCACCAGGTCGCTAATTTCCGCCTTTATCTTATCCAAGGAGGAATATCGCTTGGGGTAACGCATCTTGGCAAACAATAGACCAAGGATCTCCCAGTCAGGTTTTGCCTCACCTGGTGGAGCAACTGCTTGCTCAAAAGATTGAATTCTTCCCTCCATGTTGGTAAAGGAGCCACCCTTTTCACTAAAGGCGGCTCCTGGCAGAACAACATCTGCCATGAGGGTGGTTTCGGTGGCAAGGATGTCCTGGACCACCATAAATTCCAGGTTCTTTAATGCATTGCTGATGCGTTCAGGCTGAGGGAGACTGCGAAGAGGATTTTCACCCATGACGTAAAGGGCCTTAAGATTTCCCTTCTCTGCCTCCTCAATCATGCGAATCGTATTGAGACCAGGGTCTGGTGATAGCTTGACCTCCCAGTTTTGTTCCCAGTTTTTCCGTATCAAATCGTTGTGAAGGGACTTTCGCCCTGGAAGGAAATCTGGCGCCGTCCCCATATCCCATGCCCCCATCTGGTTATTCTCCATTGTGAGGAAATGGAGGCCTTTCCCCTCACCACCGAGACTTCCTGTCATCAGTGCAAGATTGAGCAACGCATCCATCGATAGAATCCCATGTCTCTGCTGTAAAATGCCGTGTCCGATTACAAAGGCTATCTTTTTCCCCTCAATCAAATCTGCCGCCCTTTCCATCAGTTCCCCATCAAGCCCAGTGACTCGAGACACCCCTTCAAGCTTAAAGGAAGACAGATCCTCACCATAACGATCAAAGCCTTCAGTGAACTGGCTGATGAAATCCTTATCATATGAGCCTCTCTTATAAAGAATGGCTGCCAGGCCACTTATCATCGCGTAATCACTGTTGGGGGCCAGAGGCAGCCAGAGAGAGGAAAAAGGCACTAACGCCGTTTTTCTTGGATCGGCCACCATCAACGGGATTCCATTCATCCTTGAAGCTCGTTTCAGGTAATAACTGGCCACAGGCAACGATTCAGCGGGGTTGGCCCCTATAACAAAAATCATTTCAGCCCTCTCAAGCTCAGCTAACGGTTTGACTCGCCCACCAGCATCAAGTCTTTCATTTATTCGGCTTGTTATAGTCCTCCCTGAGCCATAACTGCCATTATCCACGTTGTTTGTTCCCAAAATAACGCGGGCCATTTTTTGAAACAGATAATTTTCCTCATTGCTGCATTTGGACGAACCCAGAAATGCGATACTTTGAGGCCCATTTTTCCTTCTGATGCCGATGAGACGTTGAGCCACAAGCTCAAGCGCCTCATCCCAGGCCGCAGGTGAAAGATCTCCATCGGTACGAACTAAAGGACTGGTTAATCTTTCAGGAACGCTCAAAAAGTCATGGATAAAATGGCCTCGGACACACAGGGTTGATCGGTTAACAGTATCTTGTTTGTGTGAAGGATTGACTTCCACGATTTGACCATCGACTGACCCCATCACGAGAGAGCAACCCACCCCGCAAAACCCACAGATTGTGGATGATTCATTTTGGGGAGAGCCCACATATCGGGTGTTTTTCAGAGACAAGGCGCCAGTGGGACACAGAGATACGCAGGTACCACAGAAAGTACAATCGGACTTCTCTAGTGGCATCTCGTGCACTGTTGCTGGACGGGATTTGAACCCCCTGAGAGTGTAATCAATAGCCCCAACCACGACCAGTTCATGGTCTGCACGAATACACTTTCCACAAAGGATACACTTACTCAGATCCCTGATAATGAAAGGATTTGCCGCCTCCAGACCGGTATAATGCGGCATTGGATAGAGCCCTATCTGGCCGACACCCAGTTCGGCAGCAATCTGCCTTAACTCACATCTATTTCCCTGGCTGCATACGATACACGACTCAGGGTGATTAGCCATCATGAGACGGATGATATTTATTCGGTGCTCTTTAATGGTGGGCGAGTCTGTGTGTATGACCATATTTGGAGAAGCAGGTGTGACACATGAGGCCATAATGCGACCACTTTTCTCATCTTCCACCAGGCAGAGCCGGCAGGCGCCAACCGGCTCCAAGTTAGGATGGTGGCAGAGGGTGGGAATCTTAATACCATTCTGCAAGGCCGCATTTAGAATGCTTGTACCTGGAGCACAACTGATATTCTTTCCGTTAATCGTGAGGCTTATCTCTTCCAAATGTCTTGCTCTCCTTATGAGTAATTGATGTCAGTTATCATTATTCAGCTGTATTCTTGTTTTCAAAGTACCAGACACTCAGATCATACCGGTTGGCTCTCAATTCACAGCCTGCAGGGCTTTCCCATTTTACTACGGGCGATTAACTTCTTTTCTTACTATTTTCGCGACGGACCGCTGACAACTATCAACGGACGTCCTCTATTTTTATAGTTTTTTCAATTTGGCCGCATCCAGGTAATATCGTAGTTTATCCTCTGCACCTACGGTAATGATATGAACCCCCTGGCACAGGTCTTTCAGGCCCGAAACGATTTCGGCAAAAATCTCAATGCTGGCCTTTTGTCTATCGGGGGCCTTGGCGAGTTTTCGAATGATCCAGTCCGGGACCAATCCTGATTTCACATGGCGATTGAGAAACTGGGCCATCCCCGCTGTCCTCAGTATCATGACCTCCCCAATAACGGGGACCCCAAACGTGTTAACCTGCTTCATGAATTTTTCAAATAGTCCTACATCGAATATGGGTGTCGTCAAAAAGTACCCCGTCCCTTTCTTTGTTAATTCCTCCATCTCCTTCATTTCCAGTTCTGGCACGTTTTTCCCCCACTTGGATTCTACCCCGGAACCAAATGTAAATTCGGCCTTGGAAGGAAGCTCTTTACCATCCACAGAATGTCCTTCTCGAAGATGAGCTAGCACGGAGGACAGCTTGCCTGTATCTACATGAAAAAACATCATCTCCTGTAGACTGTCTCCAGTGATCCGGTAATCTTCTGTAAAAACCAGGAGATTCTCAACACCCGTTTCATGGGCACGGAGCAGGTCTTTTTGTATCTGCAAACGGTTCTTTTCCCGAGTCGCAGTCTGGTAGATGGCATCAAACCTATTTTGCTTGAGCAGTTCGCAGGTCTTGATGGTATCCGCAACAACCCCTTCAATCTCCAATTCGGGCACGGTCAACCCATCCAAGCGGCCACGAACCAACTCCAATTTTTTTATGATTTCTTGTGGCTCCTCTCCAATGGGAGGTTGTACTTCAGAGGTGACCACGAATCTTTTCTGTTCAAGGGATTCCTTTAGTTTCATTGACGCCTCCTCAATCAATTGAATATTGGCCATTGAATATTGACGATTCAAGGATCAAGGACTTCTTTTTAAAATAGGCAATCTTCAATCGTCAATCTTCAATAATCAGAGCAGGCCTAGCATCTTAGCTACCTCCTCCTTTAACTGGGGTAGTGGCAGGGGTTTTGAGAAACAGATGTCGGCTCCATATTCTTTCATTTTTTTAAATTTCTCGTCATCCAGGTAGGCTGACAAAACAATAATTTTTGTATCCTTCGTCTCCTCATTTGTCTTAATCCTCCTACAGACCTCGAATCCCTTGATATCCGGCATCATGATGTCCAGTATCAAGAGATGGGGTTTAAAATGGTTGACCTGCAGTCCAGCCTCAAAACCATCCGACGCAGAAATGATCTCATAATCATATTCCTCCTCTTCCAATCCCTGAACGAGAGTCTCCACAATGATCGGATCATCATCCACAATAAGAATCTTCTTTCTCTCACTAATCATTTCTTGTTCTGGAATGGGTATACCCTGTTTTCTCATGAAATTTTCCATATCCGATTTCTTGATCCGCCGATGCCCTCCTACCGTCTTATAAGCCTCGATATGACCAGCCTCTATCCAGTTTATGATGGTTTTTGGGGAGACATTACAGTATTTGCTGGCCTGGAAAACCGTAAGAATATCTTCCATAAGAGCCTCCTGGATAATTTATCAATTATAGTTTTTATAGTTATTATGCTTTTTTCCAAATGTCAACAAAAAATTGTGAATTAAAAAAATTATAATTTCTAAAATAAATGTAATGTCAATCAATCTATCGTCCCTTCTCGTCATCGGCAGGTATGCCTATTGCTTAAGTGCTATTAACTTATCGAAAATAGGTGCAAATCATGACTCAGCAATAGCATAAGCTGAAAGGGATTTATTGCTGTAATCTCAGGGGACTGGAGTTTTGTCTAAGGAGGGAGAAAATTCACATATGAATTGTGAACATTTTAGAATAAAGCAATTAGACGTCACCTACTATGGAAGGTTAATTTGTTAGCCAAACATCAATCGGTTCAATGGCTATTTATCTTTTCCTGAACAACTTCTTTATAGATTGGAAGTGTAATGGTGAAGATCGTGCCTGAACCCCATTTACTTGATACCCGAATGTCACCTCCATGCTCTTTTATGAATCCATAACATACTGATAGGCCGAGACCAACGTCTTTGATGCTGTCCTTGGTGGTAAAAAAGGCATCAAATATCTTATCAATGTTTTCCTCTCTGATTCCAATACCGGTATCGGTGATTTCAATATAAATATTATCCCCTTTGGCGAGTGTCTTCACACTTAAAGTTCCCCCATCTGGCATTGCATCCCTTGCATTGTTGACCATGTTAAGAAAGACCTGGCGAAGTTGATTTCTGGAGGCATAGACCTCTCCCAGATCATCAGCAAAAGAGGAAAAGATGCGTATGCCGTTTTCCCGTAGTTGCTTTCCAACCAAGAGCAAGATCTCATCTAGTAGTGTATTGATATCCGTGGGCTGCCTCTCTTCTTCATCAGGTTTGGAAAAGCTCAGCATTTTCCGGAGCAATTCAGTCAAACGCACCGTTTCCGAGAGGGCCATGTCAAGCACCTTTCTCCTCTTACTCTGGGGGGAAACCTCTGTCTTAAGAAGCTCCAGCGTATTCATGATACCGTACAGGGGATTGTTTAACTCGTGGGCAATCTGCGAGGTCAGCCTCCCCATGGCCGCCAGCTTTTCTGAGTGCAACAACTTCTCCTGAGTCTCTATGAGCCTTCGTTCCATATCCAGTCTCTCTTTGAGATCCACAAATATGCCAACTGACGCAATTTCTTCTCCCTGAGGATCATAAATGATTGCCGCAGAGAGGTTACCTTCAACAATTCCACCATCGCGCCTTACATGAACCATTGGATACGACCTGCATTTGCCAACACCACCGTATTCAGGGCTCCTCATCATTTTCATGATCGCTTTCGCCGTTCCCTCAGGATAAATCTTACTGATGTTCATTTTTCCAATGACTTCTTCAGCTTTATATCCCAGGGTCTCCTCAGCAGCCCTGTTCCAGATGATAATATTCCCCTTCATATCGGTTGCCATGATAGCATCGGGTGAACTCTTTATGATCTTATCTAAAAAATCATAGGCTTCCCTGAGCTCCCTTTCCATCTGTTTTCTTTGGGATTGATCTACGTTCATCCCTTCATACCCGATGACCTTCCCATGCTGATCATAACGCACATGAGCAGTATGTAACACAGAGATAGCCTTTCCATCCTTGCGTTTGAAATCAACTTCATAATCTTTGACATAACCATCCCGCTCAATCATCTCCTGCCATCTACGACGATCCTCTGGATTGAGATAGAGATCTGTGGCGATATTGATCTTAAGAAATTCCTCTTTGCTTTCGTAACCCAACATATCCAGAAGGGCCTTATTTGCATCAAGAAATTTTCCTTCCTTAGTGCTCACATAGATCCCAGAACGAACATTTTCAAACAATCTCTTGTAATCCTCTTCAGAGACCTTCAGGTCTTGTTCATGCCTTTTTCTCTCAGAAATATCTCGATATATGCTCAGCTTCGATATGGTTCCATCTGGATTTTTCAAGGGAAATTCAATAACATTATAGGTTTGATCCATATTCTGAACGTATTGCTCCCAGCGAACGGTTTCCCCGCGGAACACCTCCTTTGCCCTGCACCAGGGACAGATTTTTTCCCTTCCGTATACAATTTGATGGCACTTCCCGCCAATACCCTTTCCAAAATGCTCAATCATCACATCATTCATATATTCGACGTTAAACCCGGCATCAATGAGATAGACGCCATCTAACATGGCATCAAAGATTGAGGTGAGCCTTTCAGTCTCAAGATTGATCATAATTTCTCCCCGCCTTGATTCTCATTTTTTGGCTTTTGCGTGACCAGCATCCCCTCCATGTTTGGCAGAGTCCCCGGCCGCCAATTGTCCAAAAACTCAAATCCAAATTTCAAAAAGATTATTCTCGCTAGAGTAAAGCATTCCAAGATGAAATCGTCTTTTTTCTTTTTACAAGAAAAATAACTAACAGTAAACCCTACAATCCCCTGCATCCCCTTTTGTGGCAACGTGGCGGTTATCTTACTCACGGGCTCAGGATTAGCAAACAATATACATCGTTTTTTTTGATTCTTCGGGACTCTCTTATTTCTCTATTGACTAAATGGAAAAAACAGTATAGAAAAACGTGTATATTTATAGTCTTTTTGACTCTTTAACTATTAGAAACCACAGAGGGGGTAATATATGGCTAATGATAAGCTCATTCTGGTAGTTGATGATGATCCAGATCTGGTAGAGGCGATCTCTATGAAATTAGAGAGCAAGAATTATAGGGTAGCAAAGGCATATGATGGGATAGAGGCTTGGGATAAAGTACAGGAGGAAAGACCAGACCTGATTATCCTAGACGTTATGATGCCTCGCAAGAATGGCTACGAGCTCTGTGATGAGCTCAAGAAAAACCCCGAATATGAAGATATCACTATTGTCCTCTTAACCGCAGTTGGCTCAGCAGTCACCAGTACCAGATATACGCACCAGGACGGAATGAGTACCTTAGCCGATGATTACATAGCTAAACCAATCGACTTGGACAAACTGATGGCCATGATCGATGATTACACCAGCTAATTCTGAGGCAGCTCTTCCTTTCTCTCGATATCCGCATAGGATCTGTAGGCTATCAAGCCATTTTTCTATGGTGCAGTGATAATGGAGAAGTTGAAGGTAGGGGGGCTTAAACAGAGCCTTGAGCTCTGTCAGTTCGACCTGAGAGGGCCAGATTCCTCAGAGAAGACAGTCTCCAAGATAAGTAAACTCCTGGCCTCCGAAAAGACCAATATAGAATTTCTCACTTACAACCCAAATAGCGATAAATACAATCAACTGATCCTCTGCGTCAGCCAGGACAAATTCTCCAGTACCTCAGAAATCCTAAAAAGGGATGGCTCGCCCACGGGTTGGCAGATAACCTGGCGGGAACACGTGGGCATACTCACCGTTTTCCCTCATCACTCAGCAATAAAGATATTAGGTGTAATTATGGTTTCATGGGGTACGCAATCTATACCTATCCATGGGATAGCTACCTCTCTTTCTGCAATCTCATTTGTAACCGATTACCACTGCATAGATAAGGCTGTAGAGGCCATTCAGCACTCGTTCCAGCTCCCAGAAAATCGCGCACCACTGAAACCTGAGATCCGCTACTATCAGAGCGATATCGTCAAGGGGGAGTAAATTATCTCCCAGAAATCCTATAACTTATTTGAATAAAATGGATTTTAGTGGCCACTTATTTATGCCATCTACATGGAGTGATGGAGTATTGGAGTAATGGATATTAAAAGGGGAAAAATCGCTCAAGTGCTCCAATATTTCAATGGCGGAGCTAAGTTCTATGGAAACAATCGCTGTTTATTGGGAACCCCGGATCAAAACCTATGGTTTTCAAAAACTAACTGATTTGGCTTTTGTTGAATTTTCTTACCCCGTTCATGAAATGAAATCTCTAGGAGAAGTCCTGTCGCGAGATGAACTTAGGGGCGTGAACACAAAATTCATGATTGCCCAGGAGTCTGATGGCGAAGCCTCTTTCATTTTCTGCCTCCCTGTTGAGGAGGGTAAGGCCTTTCGTGAATCTCTGGAAAAGAATCTCACTACTCACCGATATATCTATCCTGTTGGGATTATCTTTTTCCATGGCCCACACTTTGGTGATAGGTACGGTATTGCTGATGCCGCCTTCTCTACCCTTTCAAATGCCGATATCGAGGTCATGGCGTCTGGCTGTTCCTCAGCCTCTGTTTTCTTGGTTCTGGTGCAGGATGATATGGATAAGGCTGAAAAGGTATTAGGTGAGGCATTTGAGGTAGCAAAATGATGGAGTTGTCTTTGAGGACAGCCTAATATGGAAACTTTTGACTGGCGTGAAAAACTGTTTGAGTCGCTATCCTTTCCAACCTTGATTCTTGCCCCTGATATGACCATTGTTGCAGCCAGTAAAAGATTTCTCGACAAACACAATTATAGTAAGAAACAAGTCACCGGCAGGAAATGCTACGAAATCCTTTATCAATCCGAAGCACCGTGCTCGCAATCTTCTTGCCCTCTTCGACTTGCCCTGATCGATAAGAAAGGAACATCTAGTATTAAGAAAACCAAGAGGCCTAGCGGTGAAGAGGTATATGAGGATAGGGTATGTTCTCCCATTCTAGATGAAAAGGGAGAGGTGGGTTACCTAATGCTCAGTTTAAGAGATGTCACTAAAACCAAGCTTTTAGAAATAGAAATACAAAAAACCAACGAATTTTTGAAAAATATCATTGCCAGCTCCACAGCTGCTATTCTGGTTGCTGATATGAAAGGTGTAATATTGCTTATGAATCAGAGCGCCCGCGAATTGTTTGGCTATAGCGATAAGGTGGCTGTTGGCACGAGCATCGCTGAATATCTTTATACGCCAGGTGGGGCACGGAGCATAATGAAGAAGCTCAGGAGCCCTGATTACGGTGGGGTAGGCAAACTCTATACTACAGAGATGACAATAATTAATTCCTCAGGAGAAGAGATACCAGTCGAGATGACCGCCTCTATAATCTACCAGGATGGTAAGGAGGTCGCCACCATGGGTATCTATAATGACCTGAGACCCAAGATAGAGATTGAAAAGAAATTGAAGGAAGCCGAAAGGATCAAACTGGAACAATCAAATAAAATGGCGTCCCTCGGTCAACTGGCTGCTGGTGTAGCCCATGAAATAAACAACCCCCTTAGTGGGATACTGATAGACGCCAGTTTGATCCTCGAGGAACTGGATGAAGATAGCCCTATTAGGGATGACATGCAAAATATTGTAGTTGATACTCACCGCTGTAAGGACATTGTTAAAAATCTTCTTGCCTATTCCAGGCAGGCAGAGACGAAGAGGGAACTTTTCAATATAAATGATGTAATAGAACAAACCTTTGCCTTTCTTGAACACCATGCCCTTTTCCAAAATATTACGATCAAAAAAGAATTTTCCTCCTCTATGTTAACGTGTGAGGGTGACAAAAACCAACTTGTCCAGGTTTTCACCAATATAATAATAAACGCTGCCCACGCTATTAATGGCAAAGGAAATATCACCATACGTAGTAGCAGGGATAAACCAAAGGGAAAAATCTATATTGAATTCAGCGATACCGGATGTGGCATCTCCAAAGAAGCCCTTCCAAAAATCTTCGACCACTTTTTTACCACCAAGGAGGAAGGCAAGGGCACTGGATTGGGTTTGGGCACTGTGAAAAGCATAATCGAAAAACACGGAGGAAAGATTAAGGTCAAGGAAACAAGCCCTGAAGGCACAACCTTTCTTATAGAGCTACCCCTTTTTAAGGTAACTGAGACTACGCCCATTTAGGAGGAGAATGTATCTATGGCCCTCATAGAAGATCAGAAATATCAACCAAGAATACTGGTTATAGACGATGAAAAACGGATCAGAGAAGGGTGCTTTAGGATACTCGCAAAAGAGAACTGCCTGGTTGATATGGCTGAAAGCGGAGAGACAGGCCTCGCGATGTTAGCAGAGAAACATTACGATATTATCCTTACTGATTTGATGATGCCAGGCATAGGCGGTATGGAAGTTTTGGCCAAAGTTCGGGAACAAGATCCTGATTCCGTTTCCATTGTCATTACCGGCTTTGCAACCCTGGAGCACTCTATCGAGGCGATGAGGAAAGGTGCCTTTGATTTCATACCCAAACCTTTCACACCCGACCAGCTCAGAGTTGTGGTAAGTAAGGCCGTTAAAATGACAAGAACCTTACAGGATATTGCCACAGAAAAAACCCGCCTCAAAACCATAGTAAATTATTTGGAAGGCGGTGTACTGGTAACAGACATGACCAAAACTATTATCCTCTATAACCCCACCTTACTCAGAATGTTAGGGTATGATGGTGAGCCCCTCGACGATCAACCACTGAGTGCTTTGACCACAGATGAAACACTGACCGGGATGATAGATTCGATCCTCGGATTGAAGGTAGGCGAGTTCAAGGTTCTGAGCGCTGAAATTCTGCCACGCGATAGCGTTGAAGACCTATCTGACAAACGCTATCTCAGGGCCCAATCAGTTCCCTTCCAGAACAGGGCGGGGGAGATACTGGGCTCGGTGACCATTATTGATGATATAACCCATCTAAAAAAATTGGATGAGATGAAGTCTGCATTCGTTAGTATGGTCGCCCACGAGATCAGAGGCCCCCTCTCCACTGTGTTGAGTCAGATCAAGATCCTTATAGACGGGCTGGCAGGTGAGCTGGGCGATAAACAGGCTGATATACTCGGTAAGATATCCCGGAAGGTTGGGGGTCTTGTTGAATTGACCAACGAACTTCTTGATCTTTCCCGGATAGAAGCAGGGCTCATAGTTCAGAATAAACAACAGGTGCAATTGATGGATATCCTGGATAGCCTGGTGGGGTTCATGCAAGCCAGGGCAGAGGAGAAAAATATCTCTCTCAGCCTAAAAAAGGCAAATCTACCCCCTATTAATGCAGACACTAAAAGCATGGAAGAAGTCTTTAGCAACCTCATCACCAATGCCATCAACTATACGCCCGAGGGGGGCAAGATAAAGGTAACAGGAAGGATTAACAAAAATTTCGTGGATATAGCCATAAGCGATACAGGTTATGGCATCGCACCAGATGAGCTACCGCATGTCTTTGAACGGTTTTATCGGGTGAAAAACGAGAAAACCAGAAATATTGTCGGAACAGGCCTAGGACTTCCCATTGTAAAAACCATCGTTGAGGCCCACAACGGAACCATAAAGGCAGAAAGTAAAGAAGGGGTTGGATCCACCTTTTCTGTCCGCCTTCCTATTCGATGAGTTTGGCCGCCCTCATCTATCTGTGCACGCCTGTTCTAACTCATATACCACTCTGCCGATACTTTTGAACAATACTAACCGCCGAGATCAAAAGTTATGGATGGCGGTCGATTTGAAGGAAACAAAGACCTCAGTGCCTTCGCGCAGTTGTAGCTCAAAAACGGACCTTTTTGTAATCAGTGATTTGAAAGTAACCTCCCCTGCCCGCACGTGAACCTCATAGTAGAATCCCTGATCAAAGATCCCTGTTACACCCGCCTTGAATGAATTTCTCATACTGGAGGCGATGGCTTCTCTGCTGATAACAATGTCCTCAGGTCTGATAGCTATGTACCCGATGCTGTCGGATGGTTCTCTTCCCAGTTCAATTTCCAAACTGCGCACAACTGCCTTGGTTCCTTTGAACCGAGCAGTAAAAAGGTTTTTCATCCCCACAAAATCAGCAACAAAAGTTGAGCTTGGCCGTTGAAAGATATCTTCAATGCTACCCACCTGCTCTATTCTACCGTTATTCATCACAGCAGCCCGCCGTGCCAGGGAGAGGGCCTCAGCAAAGTCATGTGTTACCATTAAGAAGGTGGCGTTAGAGGATTGATGAAGTCTCTTGATAGCGTTTCTTACCTCTTCCCTGAATGCGGGATCCAGAGCGGAAAGTGGTTCATCAAGGAGAAGCACCCGGGGCTCCACCATCAAGGCTCTAGCCAGGGAAACCCGCTGTTTTTCACCGCCGCTTAAGTTTACAGGAAGTCGCCCTTGGAGGTGCCGGAGGTTTAATATTTCAAGTAAGCGAGTGAGCATGACCTCTGATTGCGCCCTGTCGATCCTGTGAAAGTGTAGGCCATAGGTGATATTCTCCAGGACGGTTAGATGAGGGAACAGGGCATAGTCTTGATAGACCAGGCTGATGTCACGTTTCTCGGGCGGCAACGTGGTGATGTCCCTCTCTCCGATAAAAATTTTTCCGCTTCTTATGGGTACCAGGCCTGCCATAGCCTCCAAGAGCACTGTCTTCCCTGCCCCCGTAGGTCCCATTAGGATAAAAAATTCACTCTCCCCTATGCTCAGATTAATATCACTGAGATCGAATTCCGGGAGACTTATGTTAAGGTCTTGTACTGCGATCATACTTCCTTCGGGCTACGGATAGTAAGGAGTCGGAGTATAAGGAAAAGAGCGAGACTGATGGAAACCAACCACACCGCAATAGGCTGAGAATATCTCAATCCATAGGCCTCGAAACGTTCATAGATCATTACAGGTGCGATCATGGGATGATAGGCGACGATCACCACCGCTCCGAATTCACTGATCGCACGGGCACAACACATGATAATACCGATAAGCATACTGCGCCATGCAAGGGGAAAGGTAATCCGAAAAAAGGTACTGAACATTGAGGCCCCAAGGCTCCGTGATACCTTTTCCAGCCTGGGAGAAATACCTTCGAAACCATTTTTCGTGGCGTTGAGATAAAAGGGAATACCCACGAAGGTGAGCACCATAACGATGCCGGTCACGCTTCCCATCACCCGTATCCCCAGTTCACTGAAAACCTGCCCGATCCAGTGATTTTTCCCTGCTACACTGAGGATCGCAATGCCCACTACAGGGTGTGGAATAGCAATAGGGAGATCGATTACGCCTTCCACCAATCGTTTACCCCTGAAGTTACTCCGGGCAAGCAGATAGGCAAGGGGTGTTCCCAAGATAAAGGAAATAAGGCCGGCCAGTCCAGCTGTGTAAATACTCAGCCAGATCGACCGCACAACATCTTTATCCTGAATAGTCTCCTTGAGCATTGCAAGGGAGGGTGCAGTCATCAGCTCGATCAGGGGCAGGAGAATAAAGGCCATTATCACCAGGCCGCACGAGATAGTAATCCAGAAAAACGGCTCACGTCTCATGATTCACCTCGTTCATGTTATTCTCGAACTTCAACCAGACCTCGCAGCGCTTTGGGAAGCCGTGACCTCATTTCCACTGTTGGAACCCTGCAGGGAATAAATGGAGGTTGTCCCATCTCTCTAAGAATCCTCAGTCCCCCCTGAGGATCAAGCATATACTGCAAAAAGGCAATGGCTCCCTCTTTGTTGGGAGCATCCTTGAGGAGGGTAATTCCATAAGTGCAGGACTTGCCCTTCTTCTTCATATAGGTACCCGGCTTTTTGCCCGTGACCTCCACCACCGCCTTTCCATAGAAGTCATCATACTGGTAATTTCCCAGGTTTATTTGATCCGGAAGCTCCACAAACTTGAGCCCGTGCTGAACTGCCACCGACCGATATTCCCAGGCATAATCCATATTTCCGGTCTGCAAAAGGGAGGCTAACTCCACCGACTTGGGGCGGATGTTTTCTCTGGGTCGATTGGCGTTCAGGCTATCATAGAGTCCTGGTTTTTTATAGTATTTCTCTGCCAGTTGAAGAACCATCACCGATCGGTAGCCGCAGGGATCCAGGTTGGGATCGGCCTGGCCCCAGATCACATCTTTTCTCAAGAGGATTTCATACCAGTTTTTTGCGTTCACCTCTTTTGCATATCTGCTCGTGTCCGTATAGCAG
>JAFDDT010000309.1 GCA_019310725.1 Deltaproteobacteria bacterium
GGCGGGCCCACTCATCTAAACTATGTGGGGCATAATCGTAAAAAAAAGATACCCATACCCTGCAAGAAGCTTAAGAATCAATAGCCTTAGGTTTCACTATGACGTGGCCCTGCCTTGTTTTTTATTGACCTTTCGGGATCTTCCCTTATATGATTAAAAGAGATATTTATGTGGCGAAATAACGGCAAAATAGAGGGAATTGCTGTTACAGCAAGGGAGGTATGCGATGAAAAAGGTGATTGTTCCGGTCTTATTTATATGGCTTTTGTCATTTCCAGGCCCGGCGATGTCTGGTTCTGATTCAAACTCGGACGATTGGACTCCTGATTTATGGACTGGGAACGTCAATGTTATTATAGGAGTTAAGGCGCTAGATGAGGACGATTGGGAACCGGTCGACCTGCATGACCAAATTGGCGTATTAGCGGACTTTAGAAAGAAGAGTTGGCCTATAAGTATAGCAGTTGACTTTTTGGCCTCCTGGGACGACCAAGGTACAATCTCTTTGCCAGGGATTGGCACGGTTGGCTTAGAGGCAGAGGCAAAAACTCGTGAACTGGATCTCGGCGTGCGGAAAATTTTGGATTATTCCCACAATATGCACCCCTATTTCGGTGGGGGCATAGGGCTGGTTTGGGCCGAATTGGAAGGAAGAACAACCGGAAACAGGGTCTCTGATGATGATACCGGAATTGGATTATGGATTGGAGCAGGCATATACTGTATTCTCTCCAATCACTTCAACCTCGGATTTGACTTTAGATGGTCTAAGGCTGAGGTTACCCTGTACAGTGTGGATCTGGAGGCAGGAGGTTATCACGCTGGCGTGTTATTAGGTTATCATTGGTAATTAGGTTTTTGGAAAACCTATCGCCGCTAGCTAGGGCAGAGCTGGGAATGGCTTTGCCTTTTCTAATAACAGTATTTGGGAGATAGTCCCAGAGGCGTGTGTAGATCTGTGGAAGGATTAAGTCTGAGAGGAAAAGATATCTATTATTCGGAATTTCAATGCAATGGACTTACAGTACACGTAGCATCGTCACGTATTGGCGCTTTCAGGGTGAGTATAGGCTTTACCAGGCAAGATGATTTTGTTTCTGAAATCAAGGTTCTAGCCCCGGCAGCCAAGTTTTTTATGGATTCCAAACCGAATGAGGCGCTGACAAGCACCCTAAAGGCTTACTTCAAGGGAGGTAAACCTCTCATGAATTTACCTTGGGATATTGATGCTACTGCTTTTAGGCACGAAGTCTGGAAGAGTGTGTGCACAATTCCCTATGGTGAGACAAGAACCTATAAGGATATTGCGGCCATAGTGGGCACCCCAAAGGGCGCACGGGCTGTGGGACAGGCCTTAAATAAGAACCCTCTTCTTATCCTTATCCCGTGCCACCGAGTAGTTGCTGCTGATCACTTAGGTGGGTTTGGTTCGGGCATTGAGCTGAAAAAATACTTACTAAAGCTTGAGCAGGGTTAACCCTTGTATAAAAGCCCTGCCAATCTAAGAAATGGGTTGTTCTTTTAGCAAAAACAGTGTAATAGACGGAGCTTACAAGAAATGGAAACCCGCGCCCGCCATCGCCTATAGTTAAATCGACTGGCGGGCGGGCCACATTTTGTCAAAATAGGGTTATGCAAAGATCTCAGGACGAGAATCGCAACGCATGCCTAACTGCCTTTTGATTTAGTATACGGGAGAATTCGGTATGCAACCTAAAACAGCTTACATCTTTCCTGGTCAGGGATCTCAATATTTGGGAATGGGCCAGGAGTTATATGACAACTTTGAGATTGCTGCCTTTGTGTTTTATCGGGCTAACAGGGTACTCGAGAAGGAATTTGAAAAGATCATATTTGGTAAGATACCGGACAAGCTGGCTAACCGGGTTAAGGTTCTGAAAACGCACCTAGATAAGCAAGTTCAGATTGCAACTTACATTACCTCCTGGGCCGCCTATTCGGCATTTCGGGAAAGATTGAAGGATGAGAAAGTGAGTCTTGATGCTGAGCTGATGGCTGGACATAGTTTTGGGGAATACACAGCTCTTACGGCGGCGGAGGCCATCAATTACGACACTGGTCTCCAGTTGGTCAATCAACGTGAACACATTATGATCTCTTGCGCCAAAGATATTGATGGCGGCCTGGTCGCTGTTATCAACAAAAATAGGCCTATGATCCAAGAGGATGTCAAAAGCATTGCCTACTATGGTGGAAGAGAGGTTCTCTATATAGCGCTTTATAACTCCTCAATTCAAAATGTCTTTGGAGGAGTCAGCAAGAACCTTGTAGCAGCTAAGCAACTTCTCAAGGAATCAGAGTTTCGGGCTATAGATCTGCCGGTTTTGGGTCCATGGCATACCCCTCTTATGAATGCTGCCAGCGAACAGTTGCATGGTTATATCGAGGAACAGCAGATTCCTTTTAAAGAGGCTCAAGTACGTATAGTATCAAATACACTGACAGACGATGATAACAATCCAAAAATCATTACCCAACCGGATGATATCAAGAAGGAACTTATTAACCAGCTGAATCATCCTGTTTTGTGGTCCCAGACGATTAAGAAAATTGTTGAGGAATTCAGGATAAAACGAATAATCATCTTCGGTCCAGGTAAGATAACCCAAAAGATAATAAACGATGAATATCCTAGCGTGAAAGTCTGCAGAGTGGAGGACTTACAAACCTTGGAAGAAACAATTGAGGAGATAAAACACCCTGGAAAGAAGACAGAAAAAATCCCTGAAGGGGAAGAGCCTTCCGGGGAATGAGGTAGTTTAATAAGTCCAACTGGTTAAAATTTAACCAATTTTCAACCCACGGTTTTTCATTTCAACCCATTATTTGGCCCATTTTCCATCCAAATTTCTGCCACAAAATTTTTTTCATTTTCCTG
>JAFDDT010000310.1 GCA_019310725.1 Deltaproteobacteria bacterium
GGTATCCCCTGACAAAATTACTCTGTCCAACACCAATAATTCCTACCTTTCCCATAATGCTTCCTCCCTTTTAAGGATATCAAATTCTTTCGTTTTTCCCGATTTGTGGTTGCTGCTTTTCCTATATATTTTTTTTCAGTAAGGGTAAAGAAAAACTTCACCCCCTCGATCATCTCGGCAAACCGATTTTTGTTAAGGCTACTGTGACAAGACCAGCCTCTATCGGGTGTAAAGTCTAAGAATTCAGTATCATTCAAAGTGTTGGCACAATGGAATATTGATTACGGTATGTGTGGATAATTACCTGTATCCGGCCATGCCCATTTTCTCAGGGCGCTATCTATTGGCCTCAAGGGAGGTGGTCAAATATGTGGGGTTTAGACGAGCCAGCCTAAGACTCCTAGGGCTTCTGAGGTGTAAACCCCGCATATTTGACCGCTGCACGACCCGGTGGAATTTTTTTTGAAATATCGCCTTTCAAAAACAGGCATGACCTCCTTTAGAGCGTGGACAACCACTCACTATGGTTCATGCCAACACTTTTGAACGATGCTAAAGATTTGTTCAAGATCCTTTGTGTGCAGACCAGTTCTCTTTTTATTACTTTATCGATCTAGAAGCGAGGTTCAATAAGGGAATATACTCAAAAACATAAAAACTACCCCCGTTTTCCATAGGGATAGTCTTTGTTGGTGCCTATTGCCCACCCTTCATGGGGCAATACACCCATTCACGGTATCGAAAAAGTAGCAAATCTTAGGAGCCTAATTTTCAGGCAGCAAATCTTAGGAGCCTAATTTTCAGGCAAGAAAAAAAACATAAGCTGAGGGCCATCACAGTCTGGTTTTGGCATATCTCTCCCTTCCGGATCATCTCCGGAATCCTCTCCAGCTCTACTAAGCACACCTCTATATCTTCTGCCGCATCAAGGCTGGGGTTGGCAGCCCTTGTTACGTCCCGTGCCAGATACGTTAATCCAGTATTGTTCAAAACTGCAGGCTGTGGATAGGTTTTTATTAAGAGAAATAGATCTTCCACACGATATCCGGCCTCTTCCAAGAGTTCTCCTTTGGCAGTTTCATGGGGGTCACCATCATCTTTGTCTATCAATTCCCCCGGTAATTCTAAAAGAATCTGTCCACAGCCGGCCGGTATTGCCTGACCATCACCACTTGATTATTTGCTGTAATGGCTAAGATCTGAACCCAGTCTGGAAAATCAATCACATAGAAATCGTGTTCCTGCCCTGTCCTCGGGGAACGGCAGCGGTTTACTCCAATACGAAAAAGGCCCATATCAGGCCCTTGCCTCAATTCAATTATACGCCATGGCTTGATTATAGAGGAAGTGTCTAAAGTGATAAGGGTCTAAAATGAACTCAACAAAGACAACAAACAACAACTACCACTGAAAACTGACGGCTAAATGCTGAACGCTAACTGTTAATCAACTCCCAAATCAGAGAGCAGTTCCCCTGAGGTGCTTACCTTAAGAAGGGGGCGGAGAACGCTTTTCCTGTATAGATTAAGGGTGTCATTATGCATCTTCTCAGATAGGGCCGCTGAACAATCAGACACGATAACAGTACAGAAATCGTAACAGATGGCATCCAGTGCAGTTGCTAGCACACAGAAGGGTGTGGCTATTCCGGTAACTGCGCACAAGGTAACCCCTCTCTCGTTTAGGTGTTTTTCCAGTCCGGTTTTAAAGAAGGCAGAAAAACGTGGTTTGGGAAGCCAGAGATCATTTGGTTTTCTCTCCAGCTCGTCAATAACCTGAGCACCTTCTGTGCCTTCTATCGATTCCGGTTCCATTCTGCCAGTAAAGATAAAATCATCTTTCTTAAAGGCGTCTGTAGCAAACACAACAGGCCAACCCCTGTCTCTAAAGACACGGGCAAGCTCCCTAATCGGGTTTATAATCCCTTGAGCATAAGGCGTTATCTTCAAGTTATGTCGAGGATCGAAATAGTCCTTGACCATATCTATTACCAGAAGTGCTGGCTTAATCTTGGTTTTCATCGTGAATTCGGTCCTCCTTGAGCACGCTCCTGTGTGATTAATGCGTCCCTTGCAAACCTCGTTGGAAGTTTAAAGCAGGATTTTTTTCTGCCAGGATAAACCATTTCCCCAATCCCGCTATTAATGCTGATTTTTATATCAAAGAGGTTGAAAAAACCTCGTTGATTCGGCAAGATACGTGTATCCAAAAATAAATCAAACCATAACCAACGAGGCAACAAAATAATCATACAACAAACAGTGCTTCCTTTCAAGTTAGAAACCACAAAGAGACCTAATGCATCTTTATGCGGGGTTAGCCCTGCTGGGAGAGTTTGCCGCTACCTAGGGAACATTGCTGGAAAGGCGCTAAAGGATTCTATGGACTGGTGTGCCCAAAAAACATGCTGACCGTTCTGTAATGGTCATGAAAAGAGGGAGATGGAGCACAATCAGTCAAAGGGGACATATGTTTTTGATTTTTAGGTCGTTTTTTCACACTGAAACAACAAAACAGACTGGTTCGTATAAAATCAATCCTGGATTTTGGGGCTGGTTCTAAATGGTTGCAAAAAAGAGAACTTCGAAGTATAAGAATATGGGTGTATCGTTTGCAACTATGGAAGTTGCTTCACATAGTTTGTGAATGGAAACAAAGAGGATAATCGCTGTAAATAGAGATGAGGTTTTAGATCATGAAGAAACATAACGAGGTAACGGCCTTTTTGGGAAAGGGTACTGAGTTTGAGGGAAAGTTGACCTTTCACGGCAGCACCAGGATAGACGGTCATTTCAAGGGGGAGATATCGGCAGATGGAAATCTTATCGTCAGCGAACAGGGGTTGCTGGAGGCCAACATACATGCCTCACATATTGTCATTAGTGGAGAGGTTCACGGTAATATTACTGCCGATCAGCGCGTTGACATCCATGCGCCTGCAAAGGTGTTTGGCGATATCAAGGCCCCCAGTGTGGTCATCGATGAGGGGGTCATATTCGAGGGGAGAACCCGGATGTATCGGCCACCGGAGGTGGAGGAGTCGGAATCGAGTGTTCCTGTCGTGGATGAGTCGCAATCATTTCTGAGCACCCTCTCCGGCACAATTACTGACCAGGCTACCGGTGACCCCATCCCCCATGCCAAAATCAAGTGCAAGGGAGATAGCAAGAAGCATGCTGAGGCTGATACCTCAGGATATTATGAGTTCAGTAATCTTAGAGATGGCACCTGGGAGCTGAAAATCAAGGCCAAAGGCTATCACAAGGGAAAGGCCCAGGTGGAAATTGCAGGGCCGGGAACCTTTGAGGAAAATGTTACATTAGAGCCAAAGAAATAAACAGGAACTACAAGCTTTCCCCAAGTTGAATCACCCGGTTTTTTGTATTAGTTTTAGCTGTAAAGGGTATCAATCCATCCCACGGTCTTCTTCCTACCCTGAAAAAGTGACTCCAATCCAACAATAACTTGATTTTTGCCAAAAATAAGCTATTATATCTAAAATCTAAAAAGCTACGGCTTTATTGGTGTTCGGGTTTCGTTTTCAGGGAAAGATCCATTTGTCAAAAGTGGCAA
>JAFDDT010000093.1 GCA_019310725.1 Deltaproteobacteria bacterium
TGTGTCTATGAAAATTTGATTCAGAACATATGTGTAGGGGAAAGTGCGTCCTTTTGACTGGATGGCCTCATTTTAACCCATGTTTTTGGCCCTGGTCTCAATTCCTGTCTCCAAGACTGGGATTGGAATTAAAGAATTCTGATGATTTCCAACTTAACTTCCTAGCAAAACACCAAAATAAACAAATGCCAATACTGAATTTTCTAGGTAGTAAATACCGAGGTAAATTCAGTATAGGCTTCTGAGAGGTAGGGTGGGTGCGGGTCAGCAGGCGGTATGTGAGAATTGGTCAAATTTTTTATTTTCTTATGCGGCGAAAAAAATTGCAGATTTTTTATCAGGGAGTCCGTTGCGGGTTGTCAGTTGTCCGTCGTTCTTTCACTAGTAGACCCAATGAGGCCCTCAACCCAGGCAACCACCTTTTCAGCGATTCGCAGAGCGTCGTTGTACTCATTTTTAGTAACTGATTCTATCGGGCCTGGATATCGAGCTGCTACTGCATAATCACTCAACTCGGCTGCAGCTTGTATTTCTTCCGGCAGCGCAATTCCGTTCTGTTTCAGCACTGTCAAAAGCTCTGCGATATCGTGAACTAGGCGGAAAGGTATTTTCTTATGGACTAGGAGGGCCTTGAGCGATTTTTCTGCGGCCTGTTGGGCGTCGAAGCAAAGATCCTCCCAAAATACCTCTTCATGCTTCGGTTGCTTGGCACGAATCAGATTACTCTTGGCACGTCTCAGCCAATCCTTCGGCGATCCAGGATCATATCTTTCATCTTGCATAGATGAGTCTACCCTGTTCAAGAGCTGGCTTTATTACCATGCCGATATTGTCTTTGTAACGTTCTATATCCTGCTCTGTTACTACGATAATATCCACGGCAACGCCGACACCAATAAGGTTCCGGTAAATAGATCGAGCCGTAGCGCGTCGATGGACGCCAGGCGGCATCACGACAAGGAGGTCCAGATCGCTATTTGGCCCCATTTCGCCGCGTCCTGCTGACCCAAACAGAATGATTCTGCGCGGATTTGCTATTTCAATAATCCTGCGCTTGATTTCATCCACCAATTGATCGCTAACCGTGTTTTTCATACTACACCCGGCAAAAACATGTAACTAGGCTTTTTAGAACCGAAGCCGCTAAACCCAAAGATGTTCCATATATCTATAAGTTGCTGATTCTGTTGTCAAGAGCTTTGGCTTTGGCTGGAGGAATTATTGCTGGAAAGGGGCTAAGTCATAAGATGAAACAGTGTTATAGACCCCTATACTCGGGGAGTTTTCAAGATTTATGAAAAGAGCCCCGAACGATGTACAGCAGGAAACACCTTTCACCGGTGAAACCAGAGAGGTATTGGATAAAAAATGGGCGGGAATTTCTTCCCGCCCATTTCATCTCATATAGAGCAGTTTCCTGTCTTCTTAAGCCTTGCGTCTGGCTCTTTTACGCTTCACGGTAATCCCTGTGCCAAAGCCAACCAGGCCAAACAGCAGGATAGCGAGTACCAGGGCACGCTGAGGGCTCATCTGCAGAACAGTCAATAGGTTATTAACTGTTGTGGCTATAAACTCAGGGGAGTCACGACTCCATTTTTCACCTGCTTCTTTAACCCCGCCAAGAATGAACGGGCAAAAGCCTGTGAAGTCATGATCCCCAATGCTTCTAGTTTGCGTTAATCGCAAAATATGTTGCAATTATTGCAACTTCATGTTATATACCCCTTGAATCTCTTTGTTCGAATTATCAGGGAACCTCCTAATATGGTAAAGCCGCTAACAGGTAGTGAGATTCTGGAAAACCTGAAGATGCTCTCTGATTGGCTGCAAGTCAAACATCCTGGTGATCATTTCGAGTTGATTGTGGTCGGAGGTGCGGTCATGGCGCTCGATGGCTTCAAAGAGCAGACAACAGACATTGATTTACTTAGGCCCGAGGTGTTGCCGGATTCTATTGTAGACGGCATAGTCCATATCGGCAGAGTTAAAAGGCTTGGACCACAATGGCTTAATACAAATGTCGCCGACATGTTATTGAAAGTAAAAGGATCCAGCGAATTACCTGAATACTTCAATGAGATTTCCCGTACCATTGAGGTGAGTGATAATCTCAAAATTGGCTTGATTGGCCGGCAAGCCTTAATCTCGCTCAAAATGTACGCGGCCACACCTTCCTATAGCAAACATACTGTTGATATAAAGAACTTACGTCCCAATAAGGAGGAAATATCGGAGGCAGTGCGTTTTGTATTGAGTATTGATAACACCAACCCAAGGAAAGACGACTTGCGTGTCGTTCTTGAAGATATAGAGTTTAACTTCGATGAGATCCATAGCAAGCTTGCAAAAAAAGACAAATGCAGTCATTAAAGGTGCCTGGGTAACTCTCGGATTCCCTTTTGATATACCCATGATTGATGAAAAGGTTGAGGGCATTATCGATGTAGAAGCATTGATAATGGCCACACTACTAGTGATGGAACAAGGCCGCATGGTTACCGATTTACCCGCGTGGCTCAACCTTTTTCCCAGCCTGATAAATCATCAAAAGTTGAAGACAATGTTTAAGACCATGTCTCAAGAGCATAGGACGCTTATTCTCCAAAATCTGGACCAGGCCCCTTTCCATGGCACACCCAAATCTATTCGGAATATTTTCAATCTGAAAGAATCGGCCACTAGGGCTACTTACGAGACAATTCATATGAGACAAAAAAAACTGAATACTCTTGAGAATGTAGCTCAAGCCTCCCTCATGATTTACAACAGACTACTGTACGGCACTGGTTTTCGCGCGGACTTGATAACCCTAACGCACATAGAAGGTCTCAGTATGAAAGGAACGCAACTCGCAAGGCTGTTATGCACGAATAATTCAACAATATCACGTATTTTGAACTGTTTAAAGGCCTGCCGGTTTCTTGATCATGACAACGAGAGGATAGGGCGCAAAGAACCGTATCCAGAAATGTTCATATCCACGCAGAGCGTGTGGAACCTGTGCGAAATGATCGACGCCTCTAAATTCTCTTTTGAAGAATTGAAGCGAGGTGCATTTGAAAATCTAAATCTAAAACACGATGGGTTTGGCAGAAAAGTTTTTGCGGAATTGGTCTAATTCGTTGGAACAAGACAATCTGTTGAATTTTGTGTCCCGTATTCCTTTCCCTTTACCTTGCTGAGCTCTCACAACAATTTGCCTTATCCACAAATTTCACCGGATTTCGCTATCAAAATCAATCTTTATCTTTCGCTTCAAATTTCAAAAACTTAGTATCGTTCAAAAGGTCGTACATAGGATATTTTTATGACTCAATTGTGCAAATATAGATATTGTTTATAGCTACAGGATAGCAGGAAATTTTCCTGTGCGAGAATGGGCCCTTAAAGATTGCTCGTCGGAGCACAGGGAAATTTCCTGCGGGCCTCTATAAACAATTGTTGATTAAATCACGATCTCTTTCTATGGGTTGTATTTACCAAACAAAAACCTCTAAGGAAAGAGACCGTGATGGAACAAAAAATACATATAACACTTCGATTCAATCTTGCAATAGGTAAAGTTAATCTGAACGAGATAGTCTATAGGCTTAAGGAACTCCAAAATCCCTTGATGCTGGAGATATTAAAAACCATTCTAATGGGATATGATGACATCATATCAGAGCGCCTAAGCCGAACAGACATATACCCCAGCAAGGCCAGGAAAGGGCTAGGACGGCATATCAGAAAAGGAGATCCTGAAGAACGTTTTTGCCGTGGCCGTAAGATTTCTAAAAGGGGTTACCGTAGTAAGCCCCGGCGATTTTCCACGGTCTTTGGAAGATTAGATCTACCTCTAAGAAGGGCACAGTGCTTAAATTGTGGTGCATTTTATTCTCCTCTTCTAAGTGCCTTACATGTAGGCCGCTATGCCCGTAAAGAAATGAATTTTGAACATGAAGTTATTGAGGCTGTCATTGATACCAACTACAGAAGGCTCATTGATGGAAGATCCATAGATATATCCTTAGGGGGTATTGATAATATAGTAGTGGGCAGTGATATAGATGAGACATTTCAAGAGCCAGTTTCAACAGAAGATTTATCAGCCATATTGGCCGATGGCACGCCGGTGAAAGAGCACCAGGGTCGTAAGGGAGAGCTCAGAAACGTTATAGGCATTAGTAAAGCTGGCAGGGTAGAACCCCTTGGATGTTTTACCAACACCCCCTGGCCAGAGATAGAGCGTATTGTCAAAGAGCGTATCAAAGAAGCACAATCATACAATATCCCCTTTGTCTACGATGGGGAGCCAGGGCTTGATGATTTTCTATCTGATGTGGCAGAGTCCCAACGCTGTACCTGGCATGGGCCCAGAGGACTGTATCATTCACTTTGGCAAGATGGTCTAAAGAAAAAGGACAGCCAACCAGAAACAGATAAGATAAAAGAGCTAATAGGTATAGAGTTACCTGAAGGAGAATTTGAGATCCTTAAAGAAGAAGACAAGCAACAGGTAAAAACCAAATATGAAACCAGTAAGTCAGAGATCAAAGAGCTTATAAAAACCTTTCGTGAAAAGGGCTATAAACATGGAGCTGCCTACCTTGAAAACCTTTCTAATCGATTGTTTACCAACATAGAACTATGGCTTAAAACAGGGGTAATTGCCCCAAAGACAACCTCTTTACTGGAACGGGTGTTTAGAGAAATAGGTCGTCGTCTGAAAAAAATAGCTTGGGGATGGTCTGATACAGCCGTTACCAACATCTCCAAAATGATTATGATCAGGCAATACTCCAGAGATAAATGGGAGAGGTACTGGAAGGAGAAACTTGGTATCAAAGGCTACTTTAATATTGAAATCAGTTCAGTTAAATTGTCACCAGGTACACACTTTTGAACGTTACCAATATTTTTTGTTTGCCAAAGCGAACTTGATAGCCTCTATCTCATCGTCGCCGCATTTCGACAGACTAGCGATTGTGTCATGATATACTTTGCCGTTCTTCCGGTATGAATTTCTAAGCAGTGTCCGGCGGTAAGTCCTTCTATTTACGGTGTAGGTTTGATCCTCGATATGCATAGTGACCACTTAATTAAACCCAAATTACCTACTTTTACTAGTCAATTCACTAGGTTAAGTCAATTCTGGCTTTGGAAGATCCGCTATAAGAACATTCATGAGGAGACAGTGAAAATTGATCCCAAAACCCTTGATCCAAACACAGAGGTTATGCGTTTTTGACCATTATTCCAATATTCCGACATTCCATTATTCCATGTGAGTGGCATAAAATAGGTCGCCACTAAAAGTGCTCTTATTTCAATCAGTTATACACATTCCGAGACGTTTATGCCTGGTACCATTTACTACCCTGAAAACCATGTTCATAGCACAGTCGATCATGGATCCTCTTTGCTGTGTGGCGTTGCTTTTTGGGTTTATCTTTGTCACCCTTGAGCCATCTATCAATAATATCCAGATAGGGACCCAATACCGGATACGGCTGAACCTTCTTGGAGCTATAACCGCCATACTCTTCCCTAAGTGCCCTTTTGAGCGTGTTTTTTGAGTGTTCTGTGTCTCTAGCTATCTGGCGAATCTTTTTGCCGTACACTCGATGTGCTGTCCTGATGTAGTCATATTGATCCACCGTTATCATTCTCCTTTCACCTCCTGTAACTTGATACCTCATTAAGTATCTTCATTACCAGAGGACTCTTTTGGGTGGGTCAATTTTGCGTTGCCAAAACCAACAGCCTGACCCCATTTACATTTATGACCATTTAATAATGAAAGGATAATAGCCAAAAATCTCTTATGAATCCATAAGTTGCTGATTCTGTTCTCAAGCGCTTTGCCTTTTGCTACGAGAATTATCGGTGAGACAAGCGCAAATCATGGATTTTTATGCGTGGCAATAAGTGAAAAGGCCGCGACCACCTTACATCTTTACAATCGTTCATTGCACTTGAACTTTGAGCTTGAAAAAATGGGTGCATGCACAAGGGCCGAGAAGCGAAGTGAATACTTGCCCCTGAGTAAATAGCTACTAGGTTCCTCGCTGTTTCATGTGGGTAGATTGAAATTGGTTTCCTGCGGTCCCTGGTATAATTCTTGCTTCATCACAGGATAGTATCGATCTAATGAACACAGTATGTCATAAGCAGCATCATGAAGAAGCTTCCAAAAAGAAGACTTACGCGAGCAATATTGACAGTTTCGGTTGTATTGCTCGTTTCACTGATTTCGGATTTGGCCGGGTTATTTGAAATCCCTGAGCTCAAAACGGTCGACTTCAGGACAAAACTCTGGAGGGGTGGCAGGTTCCCGCCGTCTGACGTTGTGTTGATATTGATAGATGAATCTTCCCTGAATTCGTTGAACCAAATCGCGGGCAGATGGCCCTGGCCGAGATATATTCATGCTGAACTTATTGACTTCTTATCATTCAGCGGAGCCAAAGCAATAGTCATGGATGTGATGTTTACTGAAAATGAATTTGAACAAAACATCCACGGCACAAAGCTAAGTCATAACGATTTGAGGCTTGTTGAATCCACGAGGTCTTCAGGAAATGTATATCATTCAATTCAAATAATCCGCGATAAAACGGATGAATATAATACAGGTCTCTTGAATAAGACGCTGCCCGAAGGATTCATGAATAGGTTTTCCCTTGACGTGCAAACCTTCAATAAGACTGTAGAATACAATAATTATTATCTCCCCTTTACGGAGCTTTACGAAGCATCTAAAGGGATCGGAGTCGTTTCAGTTTCACCTGATAAAGACGGGGTTTATCGCAGAGAAAAGCTGGTTTTTGATTATCAAAACAGCTTTTTTCCTTTATTGCCTATGGCCCCGATAATTGACCAATTCGGATACAAAAAATTGATCCTTAAAAAGGGATCCCTTATAACCATAAACGACACATCTCATAATAGAATACCTTTGAGTAAGAACAACGACTATTTTGTTAATATGTACGGCAGATATAACGCTTATTCGTTCAGCGGCGTTTTCCTGAGTATGTTAAAAATACAAAAAGGAGAACTGCATAATTTGCCCGTACAGCCGGATGAATTCAGAGACAAAATTGTTTTTATAGGTGCAAGTGCAGCCGGCGTTGAAGGTCTGAAAAACACCTCGATTTCACCCAAAACGCCAGGTGTATTCCTACACGCATCCGCATACGGGAATATCGTGACCGGAGATTTCCTGACCTTTACTGCCCATGCCATAAACTTCTTGCTGGCATTTGTTTTGCTGACAATAACGGTATTTTCCATATTTTACTTTAAAGGTATTTTATCACAGGTGTTATCCCCCCTTCTGGCAATAATTGTCTTCCTTGCATTTGCCCTGCTTGTGTTCAACTCCAATCTTGTTGTTAACATCACAACGCCTTCTTTTACTGCTCTTTCAGCTTATCTTGTTTCGTTCACATATATCAGTTTCACCGAGGGAAAGGAAAAGAGGAGAATAAAAAACGTACTCGAACAATATGTCTCTCCTGCCATGATTTCAACTGTGCTGAAACATAATCCGGATGATTATTTGAAGGCCGAGGTAGGGACCAAGGAGATCCTGACAATCTTTTTTTCAGATATCAGAGATTTTACTACAATAACGGAAAAATACAACATTGAGAAGATTGTTGAAGTTCTTAATGCCTATCTCTCTCGCATGGCCGACATCATATTCAACAATGAGGGCACCCTTGATAAGTTTGTCGGAGATGCGATTGTGGCATTCTGGGGAGCACCCGTAAGAATCAACGATCACTATTATAAGGCTGTAATTACAGGCCTTCAAATGAGAAAGGCATTGAAAATTGTTAACGAGGAAAATAGGGGTAAGGCTTTGCCTCAACTCAAGATCGGCATCGGAGTCCACACAGGAGAAGTCATATTAGGAAACATTGGCTCAAAGAAAAAATTAGATTATACCGTGATCGGAGACAGCGTTAATCTGGCCTCACGCTTGGAAGGCCTCACGAAGACCTATCATAGTCCTATAATAATTTCTGAGGACACATATTACCATGTACAAAACCAGATAGGCTGCAGAATTCTCGACTATGTTAAGGTCAAAGGGAAGGACAAACCGATCATAATATATGAGGCTATAGATGAATTTGACAATGTAGACGACGAAACTTCCAAAATTATCTCTTTGACAGAGACGGCTTTCAAACAATACAGGGAACGAAAGTTTTCCGAATCTATACATACCTTCGAAACTATACTTAATACAAGGCCAAATGACTTTCTTAGCAAAATGTTTATTCCCAGGTGTCAAGAATATCAGCGACATCAGCCTCCAGAAGATTGGGACGGCTATTATATTTATAAAACCAAATAAGTGAGGAGAGCCAAGACCATGATCAAAAAAGCGACACTTTTTTTCATCCTTATCATATTGTTGCCAGCATCATCCTATTGCTTTGATTTGCATGTGCATAGCGTTAAAGCACCACTATATGAGGCACCTTCTATTGGCTCCACAAGGCTGATGGAGTTAGAAAAGGGGCAAAAAATCATTGGCATCAAAGAAAAGGCAGGCTGGTATGAGGTAAAGTATAAGTCCATAAAAGGCTGGATCTACAAATTGATGGCAAGAAAAACGCCCCCTTTGGATAAGAGGGACGTATATGGCAAACAGATTGAAGAGCTTTCCAATAGGGCCAGGAGAAGACCTTCGGCATTCACAACAACTGCAGCTGCCAGGGGTCTGAAAGAAAAAAGAAGACGCTTTGCCAATAAGTACCAGCTTGATTATGATGCCCTTGAAAAAATGGAATCTATTGAAATTGGCGACAAAGAGGCATTTGAATTCTTGATGCGAGGTGTTTCAGATGAAAAATAAAATATACATATATATTCTCGCATTTTTTGTACTTAATATCATTGTGGTCAATTTTTCCTTTGCACGAGACTCCAGAAAAAGGCTTTCAACAATTGCAACCGATTTTACGAATCTCAGTGACATCGAAGCGGAAATCAGGTTTGGAAGAGAACTTGCTGCACGTATCTTGGGAAACTATCGTATCCTTGATGACGAAAAGATCAACAGATATGTAAATCTGGTTGGTAGGGCATTGACCCTTTATGCGGGCAGGCCGGAAATAAAATATCACTTCGCTGTACTTGATTCCGATGAAATAAACGCATTTGCAACGCCAGGGGGATACATATTTGTTACTAAGGGCACATTAATGAAAATGGATAATGAGGCACAGCTGGCTGCGGTTCTTGGCCATGAGATCGCCCATGTTGTAAGAAAACATGTTGTGAAGGAACTCAATATTAAAGGAGATGACGTTTCGGCTGCCGGTGGAATTGCCAGCATGATCGGTGGTGCTACGGGCAGCTTTAGAGAGGCTCTGGACCAGGCACTGGATGAGGCAGCCGATATTTTGTTCAATAAAGGGTATAAGGTAGCAGATGAGATTGAGGCCGATAGAATAGGCATTTTGCTGGCAAGCATTGCTGGCTATGACCCCTCGGCGTTGAAGCAATTCCTGAACAGTGCAAGGAGCTTTGAAAAGGAAGACAAAACATACAAAAAAGGTGAGCATCCCATACAGGAAGTTCGCATAAGAGAAATAAACAAGACATTGGAAGCCAACGGGCTTCAAGATATAACAAAAGCAAAAGCCGAGGAAAGATTTCATGAAACTATCAGGAGTGAAAATAAGTAGTACGATTTTTTGCCTTTGTCTTTTTCTGGCGTCTGCCGCCTTTGCAGATGACTACCACTACGTGAACACGCTTGTCGGCAATCGAGCTCCGGGGCTGGGTGGGGCATACACCGCCGTATCTGACGGTCCAGCAGGTTGTTATTACAATCCCGCTGGCATAGCTTTTGCCCCGCGTACCAGCCTATCTGCTAGTGCAAATGCACTTGCCACATCAAAAAAAACGTACAAAGGACCATTGTTACTTGAAGATGGCAACAGGGTTGATTGGGAACAGGACTCTTTCGATCTACTTCCGAATTTTTTCGGAATCGTGCTGAAGTTTGGATCTGGGATGGTAGGTTTTTCCTATGCCGTACCGGATTCGATTCAAAGACGCCAAAGACAAATCTTTCATGATATCCTGTCTGACTCAGGCAAAATTGACACATATACGATAAACATCAATGACAGTGACAAGACATACCTATTTGGTCCGTCTTACGCTTATGCCTTTTCCGATTCTTTTTCTGTGGGAGCTACTCTCTACGGTTATTACAGGGACAGGCAAATTATCAGGAATCACCTGCTTCAGTATGAAAACGGGCAACAATATCTTAGCAACTGTTATGAAACGAAAATAGAGTGGGCATACAAACCTATACTTGGAACAATTTGGGAACCATTGGACAAGCTTGCACTTGGTTTATCTCTTTCAAAAACATATGCTGCTTCAACCGATTATGAAAAACAGACTATCACCAACAGCACATCTGCAATAACCCTTGAAACTTTAAGCAGCAATGAAAAAGACAAATTTCCCCTTACCATTTCTTTGGGGGCTGCATACTTTGCTTCTCCAAGGCTGCTGCTTTCAGGAGACATCAGATACTATCAAGAAATTTCCGATAGACCAGCGGTTTACAACTTGTCTCTGGGGACCGAGTACTACCTCACAGACAGCCGTGCATTGCGAGCCGGTTTTTTTACAGATATGGCTAACACGCCAGAGCTGTCATCTACGAGTGTCAATCAGCCTGAGCACGTAGATATTTACGGAATATCGCTAAGCTTCAGTCTGTTTCGCAGAATGTCAAGCATTACATTAGGGATCTTGTATGGATTCGGAAAAGGGAAATCTCAAATAATACAAAATAGTTCCACAATGTACGATGTCGAAATACAAAATCTGGCCATTTATCTTTCTGCTTCTTATTGATATTGCAAATATCCCTGGCCACGGATCCAGCTTAATCAATGAAATGGGGCCAGGCAACTGAGCATGTGTGGGTAGGCCCTTGACTCAGAACAAATCCGCTATGATTTCCTCGATACCTTTTTGTGCCCACCGTTGCCTTTGTATCTCCAATCAAAGCCTCTGGTTCTCTTGCTCTTTGCAGTAATCCCTGCACCGAAGGCGGCTAGCCCAAACAGAAGGGCTGCAAACACTGAGCTAAGCCCGAAGTGAAATTCCATAAAAGGCCCATAACCTGCCGCTTGGATGAAGCAAATATTTCTGCCGCTGTCGGAGGGGGGAGGAGCAGGCGTAATGGAGGTGGCCTCATTGGAATAACCGGAGTTACCATTCCAATTATATGCGCGAGTGCGGTAGTAATAGGTGGTTGATGCACCCACACCGGTGTCACTGTAGCTGGTTACGTTTTGAGCAACGGTAGCTATTTGGCTAAACGTTCCTCCTGATCCGG
>JAFDDT010000311.1 GCA_019310725.1 Deltaproteobacteria bacterium
GGAATATACAACCGTGTTTACTCCTTATGCATGGATTGCTTTTTATAACCGCAACCCAGCATGCCAGGTCTGGGCCAGGGGCATAACCAAAAAAAAGACACCCATACCCTGGACTTTGACGTTACCCTGGTTAGGATGAGGATAGCCTTTATTGAACCTTAAGATTTAAGGGAATAATGGGAAATGAGACAATTTTTCTACCCCTCCAGCATAGTTATCTTTGGCGTTGCGGATAAACCGACAAACCTGGCAAAGAACATTATCCTGAATTGCCAGGAGATGGGTTTTCAAGGGGAAATCTATCCGGTAGGAAAAACCCCAGGCATGGTTTATGGAAAGGAAATCATAACCGATCCAGAGTCCTTACCGCGCGGCGTTGATCTAGCAGTGATCCTTGTTCCAGCCAATGTTGTAGCAGAGATACTCGACCTCTGTGGACAAAAGGGGATCCACCACGCCATTATCTCCACCGGTGGCTTTAGGGAATTCAGCCACCAAAGCAATCAGGCCGAGGAAGATGTGTTGGCCGCGGCGAAGCGATATGGGATTCGATTCCTTGGACCGAACTGTATTGGCGTCATGTGCACCGGCTCCGGCCTTTGCACCCCCTTCAATCCACTGGAACCAAGGAGATTTAAGAAAGCGCCGGTAAGCCTCATCATCCAAAGTGGCGGCGTAACCACGCAATGTGCTTACCACTTCTCCGATGAGCATGTGGGCTTTTCCAAAATCATCAGTGCAGGTAACAAGCTCACGATAGATGAGATTGACCTTATGAAATATCTCATGGAGGACGAGGAAACGGAACAGATTCATCTCTACCTGGAAAGCATTGAAGATGGGAGGGAGTTGACACGGTTGGCAAGGCAATCAAAAAAACCGATCGTAATCTTAAAAGCCAATGTGAGCGACACAGCATCGGGAGTAGCCAAATCACATACTGCTGCCCTTTCAAATAATGACTCAATCGTAGAGGGTGCCATGCGTCAGGCAGGGATTATCCGTGCCCAGGACATCCACGACATGACTGTATGTGCCAAGGCACTGACACTCCCGCCCTTACAAGGGGATCGGTTAGTGGCTCTCTCTATGTCAGGTGGTTTTTCTGTGATCCTGGGAGATGCGTGTGAAAAATACCGCTTTACCTGCCCTGCACTTCCCCGTGACCTCCTCGATAAAATCGAAAGCTTCCGCCGGGGCGGTGTGATCCGCATGTCAAATCCCATGGATCTGGGCGATATCTATGATATCGGGGCTTTGATCTTTGCGCTCAAACAGTGTCTGGCACTGGATTATATTGACGGCCTGGTGTTATCGTTTGTATATGAGCCGCAGTTGATAACCATTTTTGGCCGTGGAATTGGCACCCCTGGACAAATCATGATGTTTTTTAAAAGCCTCTGTGAAGAGAATAACAAACCAATAGCAGTCAGTCTCATTGGCGAAAGACAATACGTTGAGGAGTTTAAGAAGATAAACACGTTTCCCGTGTTTGACGATCCTGTGGAGAGCGTCCGGGCCCTGCGTGTGTCACGGGACTATTGGCGAGGAAGAAGCGCTGATCGCTCCTGAGTTGTTGAGGACTTGTGTTCTCCTGATGCCCAGGGTCATGTCATAGTGAAACCTAACGCTTTGATGTTACCCTGTCCTAATGCCTGAACTGTTTGTATTTTACCTGCGATTTTGGTAGGCTACCTATACTGGAAGTGGCTATGCTATGGCCAAGAATCAAATCGACGCCTGATACCTCACGGTGATCGATTCAAAAGCAGAAAACCCTTACTCAATATAGAGTAAGATAACATAAGAGGAGGGACCAATGAACTGGAAGAAGCAAATCGTGTATTTTCTTTTGCTGGCATTTGGTATCCTCGTTGTTGGGAGCTGTGTTAGTAAAAAGGATTATTTGCTCAAAGTAGAGGAAAGCCAAAACCTGTCGCGTGAATTGGCAGCCTTGAGATCCGAACATGATCGGCTCAAGCGAGATAAACAAGCCCTTGACAAACAAGTGATAGCCCTTCAGGAGCAACGGAAGGATCTGGAAAATGCGAGAGCCCAGTTACAGCTCAACAACCTTTCCCTTGAGAATGAGGTCGCTTCAGTAGTAGACGACAACATCAAACTAGAGGAGCTTTTGCGGGCCAAATCGGACACCCTGAGCAAAAACATTGTAGACCTCAGGGACCATGTTGCTGACCTGAAAAAGGAAAACAGGCTCCTCAAAGTAGAGAATACAAAACTGAGCCAGAACATAGAAACCCTCAAGGTCAATGTTGGTAGTCTCCAGAATCACATTCTAGCTTTGCAGAAGAAAAACGAAGCACTTCAAGATAAGGCCAATGCATTAGAGCGCCAGAGAAAAGAAGAAATCCTTGAAATGAAGGGTACCTACGAATCTCTCCTTGAAAACATGGAATCGGAGATTCAGAAGGGTAAGATTACAATCACCCAATTGAAGGGCAAATTAAAGGTGAATATGCTTGACGAAATCCTCTTTGACTCCGGAAAAACTACCATCAAGCCCCAGGGTGTTGAAGTATTAGATCGAGTGGGGAAGATTTTATTAAATGTGAAGGAAAGGGCTATCAGTATAGAGGGCCACACAGACAACGTTCCTATTGGGCCTGAGCTCAGGAAAAAATATCCCACCAACTGGGAACTCTCAGCGGCCCGGGCGACAACGGTAGCCAGATATCTGCAGGAAAAAATCGGCATCAATCCGGGTGTACTTTCTGCCACAGGTTACGGCGAATACCAGCCGATAGCCTCTAATGAGACCAAAGAAGGGAAGGCTAGGAATCGGCGGATTGAAATCCTGCTCATTCCAAAGGAGATTTCACCGATCTCCAGAAAATAGCCTTCTGAAATCATCCGGAGGGGCTTGAACCTTTGCTTTGCAGACCATACCGCCTCCTGTTCAATGGATAAGAATCCAGGCCCAGAGGATGGGGCTTTAGCCCTCAATAACACCTTTCATATAACCCCTAGCAACGATGGAGTTTGATATGGAAACCCTCAGAGGAGGTGATGATATCTGATGCTTTACGGTGCCATGAATTTCCCCATCAGTCCTATCCTTGAAGAGCTTGAGGCAATTTCAGGATTGGGATTTGACTACCTTGAGCTAGCCATGGATCCACCTCAGGCACATTACAAGAGCATCCATCAGCACAAAGAAGAGCTCTTGAGCGCCTTGGATCACAGTAACATGGGACTCGTTTGTCACCTCCCAACCTTTGTGTCCACAGCAGATCTCACCGATACGCTCAGAGAAACATCCCTGAATGAGGTGCTCGAATCCCTTGACGTGACGGCGGAACTTCGTCCCCTTAAGGTCGTGCTGCATCCAAGCATTATGCGAGGACTCAGCATCTTTGTCATGGATCAGGCACGGCGCTATGCCCTAAAGAGTCTCGAAGTCATTGTGAAAAAAGCTGCTCATCTCGGCCTCTGCCTTTGCATCGAGAACATGTTCCCTCGATCCCATTCGCTGGTCGATCCAGAGGACTTTGATGAGATCTTTGAGAGATTTCCGAAGCTTAAACTGACTCTTGACATAGGGCATGCCTATATTGATGTTAAAGGGAGCAGGAAGACCCTGAGTTTTATCGGAAGGTTTCCTGATCGAATTGCCCATATCCACGCAAACGATAACCTGGGCAAGGATGACGACCACCTCCCTATCGGGGCTGGAACTATCGACTTTCCAGAAATCGTCGGCGCCCTTAAGGCAATCGGATACGATCAGACGATAACCCTTGAGGTATTCTCACGAGATCGAGACTATCTCAAGATAAGCAGAGATAAGTTGGCAGCCATGGTTGCTGGTTCTTGAAGAGACGTCTCATTTGAACAGGCTGTCACCCAAACGGAATCCCCTTTGAGCGGTCATTGCAAGGTTTTTTGCCAAAAACCCTTGGCGGGAAGATAAGCAATGTCAGCCTTTTGAGCCCTAAGGATAGGGTAACCTCAAAGTCCTGGGTATGGGTGTCTTTTTTTTGCTTATGCCCCTGGCCCAGACCTGGTATGCTGGGTTGCGGTTATAAAAAGCAATCCATGCATAAGGAGTAAACACGGTTGCATATTCCGATCGTGTCACGCCAGGGCAGGCCTGTGACCTGGCCCCTTACTGGGTCGATTCAAAATGGTTTATTGCGCCATAAGCCTTAGAATCATAGGCTCCATCTATATAAACCATTTTGAAACGCCTGCCCGCCATTTAAGCAAGGCGAG
>JAFDDT010000312.1 GCA_019310725.1 Deltaproteobacteria bacterium
ATCGTGTCACGCCAGGGCAGGCCTATGACATGGCCCCTTACTGGGTCGATTCAAAATGGTTTATTGAGCCATAGGCCTTAGAATCATAGGCTCCATCTATATAAACCATTTTGAGACGCCTGCCCGCCATTTAAGCAAGGCGAGGCGGGCGGGCCCACTCGTCTAAACTATGTGGGGCATAATCCAAAAAAAAGATACCCATACCCTGCAAGAAGCTTAAAAATCAATAGCCTTAGGTTTCACTATGACGTGGCCCTGGGTATTTTGTGGGATTGTGTATATCTTGGGAAGTTTGGTTTTTTAAAAAAACAGATAAACTCTGCACGATCTGGGTATTTCATTTTTCTCTGAAAAAAGGGCTTGACATGCAACCCCCATAACGCCAGATACTGTGCAGAAGGAGTCAAATATCTGAAACGGCCCCTGGCCATTCTCATTTCTATGGAGATAGAAAAAATGAAAGGGGAAGGAAAGATCATGGGACAACTTATATATGAACTGGAGCAATGTCGCCAACGCATCACCGAGTTGGAGGCAATGGAGGCTCGAGGCAAGCGGGAGGTGGAGATCTGATGCTCGAGAGAATGTATAAGGATCCGACCAAGTTCATGAATATTAAGGAAGGTGTCCTCAAGGGACTCACCCTAACGCCCCCGAGAAAAGTCGATAAACCTACCTATGAGATTGTGGGTCCTATTGAGCGTTATGATATGCGGGACTATATGTATTCCAGGATTGCACTGAAGCCGGGAACCCCGCAGTATAAGGACTACTACTCACGGCACCCTGAGAAAGAGGCTATAGATGAGGAAATGCGCCGTAGGGCTGATAAATCAGGAAGAGAGCGATTGGATAAAGATCCGGTGAATGAGCACATAGCATTATCTGGGTTTTACGGAACAATGGCAGTAAGTCCGCCAAAGGTCGTCAATTCTTATAAAAAGATGCCCCTGCATGCACCTGGCAGACCAGAGGTGGTCAAACTCGATGTTGATCCGGACAAGATGGCACTAAAACTAAAGGCCTTCGGTTTACACTTGGGCGCAGGCAAGGTGGGCATAACCAAGCTGAGCCAGGACTGGGTCTACACCTACACGAATACCCCTTACGGTGATCCGGTGGACCTGGATTATGAAAACATCATATGTATGGCCTTTCCTATGGACCCATTTATGAGTGCTGGGCAAACCGGTTTGGGAGAGAACTTCGAGATTGGCTGGGAGTATTCGTATGCATGCTTCATATATCTCAATCATCATCGCTAACCTTATTCGCAACCTGGGCTGGCGTGCCCGCCCTTTGCCATCCTTCAATGCGCCGTATCTTGTTGTGCCGGCATTTATTGATGCTGGTATTGGGGAGTATGGCCGGTGTGGATATGTGGTGAGCAAGGAGTTTGGCAATAACTTCCGCCCGGGAGGCGTGGCTACTGACCTCCCGATGGCTCATGATAGGCCTGTGGACTTTGGCCTCCAAGATTTCTGTGAGAGGTGTGGGATTTGTGCTGAATTTTGTCCCAGCGGTGCGCTTCCCAGAGGTAGAAACCAGAAGGTGGCAGTGAGGGGGGTAAGAAGATGGCACATGGATCCGGAGAAATGCTATATGTACTGGTGTACCATAGGTCACGGTTGCGGCATATGCCAGGCAGTTTGCCCATGGAACCACAAGAACAACCTGTTTCACAGCCTTGTGAGAGAGACTGCCGAAAGATTTCCCTATCTAAGGGGTCTGCTTGCCAAGGGTGAGGAGTTAACCTACAGTCATAAGCCTGGCCCTGAACCCAGGTGGATGACTGATGATATATTCTGAGAGAAAGCACCTCAGATACTTTGCAGACTCAGTGTACTGGTTACTGGATCACCAGTTCGTGCTTCAGATCGGGGACCGAGGTTTTTAAGGGAGCGGCAGGTTCACGCCAAAGTTTTTGTCCATTATTACGCCTGTTTTTAGATTTTCATACATTTGTTGAAGATGATGCCTTATGGTTAATTCCTTGCTTATTATAGCGGCCCTGGCCCTTATCGTTCAGGCGTTCATTGGTTTGACCTACCTTATTTCATCCATCTGGGAAAAAGAGAAGAGGGCGAGCATCTTTGCCGGACTGCAGTTTTTGGGCATGCTTGGGCTTGTTATTGCCTTCTTTTACCTAGTGGAGGGAGGCTTTTTTGAGACCCCCACTGGCCTTGCCCTCCTCATAGCAGGAGTATCTGTCGGTGCTATAGGCATTTTCCTTTTGGTGAGGAAAACCAAACCTAATCAGAGGGCACTGAAAGGGACAGCAGGATTAACCGTGGGAGAGGTGAAAAGATATGATCAAAGACAGCATGTTTTTGGAAGGAATCGGAGCATTCGACCTGGTTCGGAACAGTATAGGAGATTCTATAGGGAACATCCGGAGATGGAGGAATGTGATGCAAAAAGAAGGGAGATGGGATTGACCCTAGGACAGCACCCCGGCGCCATTGATGGACCCTATGGAAGGGCAAACGTGGCAGCCACATTCGCATTTTGGTCCATACCTATATATCTCCAGAGCCCAAAAAAGGTTAAGCCCCAGGCACATCCAGAATTGAGAGGAAAGAAGGTCAGTCTGAGCCCCGAAGAGGCGACAGAAAGGGTTGAGGGCTATACTCGAAGCATTGGGGCCGATCTGGTTGGAATAGCGGAGATCAATCCTGTCTGGGTGTATTCCCACAGGGGGGAGATTTATTATGATAACTGGGAGGATTGGGGCAAGGAGATTGATATAGCGCATAGATATGCGGTCGTCTTTGCCATGGAGATGTCTTTTGACATGGTAGGGGCTGGCCCACATACACCAACCGTAATGGAAAGCATGCAAAATTATGCAAAGGGGGCCTATATTTCTACTCAGCTTGCCTCCTTTATTGCTAATCTGGGTTATTCGGCCACGGCAAATCACCTCCGCCATTATGAGGCCCTTATGGTGCCTTTGGCCGTGGATGCGGGTCTGGGAGAGCTGGGCAGACTGGGATATCTGGTTACCAAGGAGTTTGGCCCACGGGTGAGGCTGGGGGCAGTGACCACAGAGCTTCCTCTTATACCTGACAGACCAGTGGACATTGGGGTCGAAGACTTTTGTAGGATCTGCAAGAAATGCGCTCTGTGCTGCCCTTCCAATGCCATTCCTCTGGGAGATCAGGCGGAGGTAAATGGGAGCTTTCGGTGGAAGTTGAATGCGAAAAGCTGTTTTGACTACTGGGCAAAGATCGGAACAGACTGCAACATTTGCATGAGGGTGTGCCCATGGAGCCACGCCAGGACATTTCCGCACAAGGTGATAGTGAAGCTGATTATCAGAAATAGCATTGCACGGCGTCTGTTTTCCGTCATGGATGATATATTCTATGGAAAAAAGCCAAGGCCCAAACCTGGCCCAAGATGGGCGGGGTTTAATGCAGGACAGTCGGGTTAGAGATCAAGAAATCTGAAAGGGAGAAAAATCAGAGTGAGCGAGACTGTTAAAACTATTTGCAGAATGTGTCTTATGGGGTGTGGGATTATTGCCCATGTCAAGGATGGGGAGGTTATTAAGGTAGAAGGGAACCCTGATTTTCCTATAAACAAGGGGGGAATCTGTCCCAAAGGCTTATCCTCGATCCAACTTTTATACGACCCAAACCGCTTGAAATATCCTTTACAACGCGTCGGTGAGCGGGGGGAGGGCAAATGGAAGCAAATACCCTGGGATGAGGCGTTAAGCATAACCGCAAATAAACTGAATGAAATAAAGGGAAGGGATGGGGCAAGGGCCATTGCCTTTCCAAAGGGGCAGGCGCCAGCATGGGATATCTGGTATGACCTCTGGGTAAGGCTTGTAATGGCATTTGGTTCTCCAAACCTAGTAACCCCTCTCAATGTTTGTTTTTTCCCAAGACTTTCTTCGTTTGTTACACATGGTGGCTATGCGGAGTCTGACTTTGA
>JAFDDT010000313.1 GCA_019310725.1 Deltaproteobacteria bacterium
GGAAAACCTCACGCCCGATGGATGGAAGGCCATGCACGATGCCTTGCAGGTGGACTTAACTGATGATCTTCCTAAAATTAGGGCCGCACAATTGATCATCGTCGGAGATAGCGGGCCTATCGGAAAGGATTCCGATTACGGAGCGGGGTGGAAGGATGTTCAGCGTTTGTGCTCAGATGTTGATGTTGCTGTTATAACTGGTGCTGAGGGAACCTATTGCGTTGTCACACACCCCGCGGAGGTTGCTAAAGAGGTGATTGACTTTCTCAAAAAACACAGCATTCATGTTTAAGTTGTAACACTAGGACCATATTCTCTCATTGGTTAAAAGACTATCCCCACCCACAGTGGTGGGGATTTTTTGGCCCTATGGAACTCTTTTGGAATAAAATCAAGAAAAAAGACATCTATTCTGCCCTCCAGCCCGCAACCTGATAGAGAAAACGATCAATGGTTGACAGTGAACAGATTAAGAGTTCGGAAAAGATTTACCTCGACAGCAATCTACAGATCATTTTTGGCGTAACTGTTACAACGGCTATAGGCATTTTTAGTCTCAGTCCCGCATTTCCAACAATAGTCAAAGAACTTCAGGTATCGCCAAAGGATATTGGACTGCTGATTACGGTTTTCACGTTTCCAGGCATCCTGTTGATGCCGGTCATGGGGGTAATCGCAGATCTATTTGGAAGAAAGAAGGTCTTGGTCCCGGCTCTTATCCTTTTTGGTGTAGCCGGAGGGTTATGCGTCTTCGTCCGTGATTTCAAAGTCCTGCTTGTACTCCGCTTCTTTCAGGGCATAGGGGTAGCTCCTTTGAGTTCTTTAAATGTTACGGTCATAGGTGATCTCTATGCAGGCAAAAAACGCACAGCAGCTATGGGTTATAATCAGAGCGTCTTCAGTGTTGGAGCTGCCGGTCTTTCGGTCTTGGGTGGAACACTGGCTATGATGGGATGGTATTACCCCTTTATCTTACCTTTAATTGCCATTCCTATAGGATTGCTTGTGATGTTTTCCCTGAAGGGCTTTACTCCGGAGCAAAAAAACACCAAGCGATTCAAGGAATACATATCCAGTGTGACTAAGACCATAACAAAGGGGCAAATAATAGCAATTTATAGTGTTACCATTGTCATCTTCATTATCGTGGCTGGTTCTTATGCTACCTATTTTCCGCTTCTCATGGGCATGACATTCAATGCACCCCCATTCTTTATCGGAATTGTTATGTCAAGCGTGTATATCGCTTCAGCACTCTCGTCATCGCAAATGGGGAGAATCGTACAAAGATTCCCTGAAAAAGCTGTGATTAGAGCAGGCTTTCTTCTTTACGCCCTGGCTTTGGGTATGGTTTCTTTTATGCCCAGCATCTGGCTATTTTTCATCCCTGCTTTGCTGCTAGGGGCCGCCCAGGGTATGAGCTTGCCAACTATTCAAACCCTCTTGGGGGGCCTGTCATCAACCGAAAACCGTGCAATAATTATGTCATTCTACGGAACGGCACTCAGGTTGGGGCAAACACTCGGGCCGCCCTTGCTGGGGATAGTGTTCACAATATCGGGAATAAGTGGTGCCTTCTATGCCTCTTGCTGCCTTGCTCTTGCGGCGTTCGGATTGATATTTGTTACGATAAAGTAGACTTGATTCATAGGGTTGGAAAATGACATGAAAGGCCTTGAAAGCAGAACTGGCTGACATAAACCATGGGATTTTCGGGCCCTGTATTTATGAGGAAGAAATGCACATTTTCGATGATATATTGACCACAGTGGATCGCGAGGTAATTCGTCGTGGAGGGTATGGGAAGTCTCGTGGGCTCGGTGAGCATCCGGTCTTGATGATAATTGATCCCCAATACAATTATGCAGGGGCTGATAGGCCTATTCTTGATCAGATTAATGAGTGGCCGTCAGGTGTGGGTGAATCATCCTGGAGAGCTATCGAGCGTATAAGAGGAGTGTTGACGGTTTCACGGCGCAAGAACATCCCGATAGTATATACCAGACAGATTCAGACCAACATTGAATTTAATGGTTTTGCGGCTAAAACAGATCGTGAGCAGTCTCGGTATCTAGAGGGAGCAAGAGGTACAAAGATCGTTGATGAACTGGCACCTGAAAAAGGTGACCAAGTAATTAGCAAGTGTTATTCCAGTGCCTTTTATGGCACCCCTCTTCTCAGTTTTCTCATCAAGTGGAGGGCTGACACTCTGATTGTCACCGGGGGAACGTCCAGCGGTTGTATCCGCGCCACCTGTGTGGATGCGGTTACCCGAAATTTCAATGTGGCAGTCGTCGAAGACTGCGTCTATGATCGGATCAGCGTTTCTCACAAGGCTGCACTGTTGGATTTGTGGATGAAATATTGCGACGTGGTTACCAGTGAAGAAGCCATTCGGTACCTGGAAAGCATACCATAATGGTATCTCTTTGAGCATTAACCAGAGCGACACCTGAGCTTCAAAGCTATAGATCATTGTTTAAAAGAGGAGAGAAAACATGGCCTACCTTACAAGCAACGATGGGAAGAAAATCTGGTACGATGTGGTTGGAGAAGGCGAGCCTCTGGTTCTTATCGGGGGCAGCAGCCTCGTTCATAACCAATGGGACTTTATGCTGCCGATCCTTCAAGACCATTTCAAGGTGATACTATATGACCAAAGAGGTGCAGGGCTTTCAGATAGAAATCCTGTCGGCATCATTGCTGTCCAAAATAATCTGATTTTTCAATTCGGGCTCAAAGATATCAACTACTTATCACCCTTAAAACATGAATTTCAATTTCAGGTTGTCTTTATCTGGAGATGCTGT
>JAFDDT010000314.1 GCA_019310725.1 Deltaproteobacteria bacterium
AAAAAAACGGCAACTGAAGTGTCTGAACAAAGACATAGGCGTATAATGAAAAAAAAGGATAATCTCGGGCTGATTCACATCTATACAGGGCGTGGAAAGGGAAAAACAACCGCTGCCCTTGGTCTAGCTCTGAGGGCTGCCGGGCATAATTTCAAGATTGCCATTATTCACTTTATGAAAATATGGGATTATGGTGAGGTCAAGAGCCTCAAGAAGCTCGGGATTGATCTCTTTCGCTACGGAACAACAGAGCTCATTGACCCGGAAAATCCATCACCTGTAGACTTCGAGCAGGCCAATAAGGCACTGTCAAAGGCCGAAGAACTCATAAAGAACGGCGGATACGATATCCTCATCTTGGATGAGATTACCGTGGCTATCGACTTTAAGCTAATACCCTTGAAGCGGGTGGTTGATCTCTTGGAGAAAAAACCCGATAATATCGAGTTGGTTCTTACTGGAAGAACCTGCCCTAAAGAGCTTTTTGAAGAGGCTGACCTTATCTCAAGTATAGATGAGATCAAACACCCTTTTCAAAAGGGGTTAGTGGCGAGAAAGGGGATTGAATTTTAGTTGAGGGAGGCTGCGTCTCATGTTTATCACAACGATTAGGAAACATAGCAAATCTTTCATGATTAAAGCAATGATTGGCCTCATTGCAGTTGTCTTCATCTTTTGGGGTGTCTCTGCAATCCGGAGCAGACCTGGTTCAAAGATCGCTTACGTAAATGGCGATCTGATCACCGGACTCGAATATGAGGCAGTATACCGAGAGATGCTCAAGTCATTACAGCAACAGTATAAAGAGTACTGGAATGAGAATCTCATCAAGGCATTCCAAATCAAGCAAAGGGCCCTGGAGAGCCTGATAAACAAGAAACTCATCAGTCAGGAGGCAGCCAGGATCGGCCTTGGCGTTACCGATAAGGAGGTTGCTCATGCTATACTCACCTACCCTGCCTTCCAGATTAATGGTGAGTTTGATGAGGGCAGGTATCAGTCGCTTTTGAGGTACAATAGAATGGAGCCGGCGGACTTTGAATCAGGGATAAAATCAGACTTGTTAGGGCAAAAAATCGATCAATATATTAGGTCTTTTTTTCCGATATCAGAGACAGAAATACTACACTATTATACCTATGAAAAAGAGAAAATCGCTATTGGTTTTGCCGTCTTCGATCCCAAGAATTTTAAGGGAGCAATCGAGGCAAGTGAAACAAAGAAGGGGGAGTATTTTGAGGCAAACCAAGAGAAATACAGGATCCCAGCTAAGATGAAGATAGCCTCCCTTACTATTGATCCATCCAGCTATCTTGATAAGGTGACTGTTGCAGAAGAAGAAATTTCGGATTTTTATGAACTCAATCCCGAGCGGTTCACAGAACCAGAACAGGTAAGAGCTCGCCATATCCTCATTAGAGTTTCACCGGATGCATCGGAATCAGAAGATGCCAAGGCAAAACTGGAGGCTCTTGCAATATCAAAAGAGGCCAAAGACGGAAAAGACTTCGCAACCTTGGCCAGAAAACATTCTCAAGGCCCTACTGCCTCCAAAGGAGGGGATCTTGGCTATTTTACCCGAGGAAAAATGCTTAAGCCTTTTGAAGAACTTGCCTTTAGCCTGAAAAAAGGAGAGATAGGCGGGCCGGTCAGGACTCGCTTTGGCTGGCATATAATCAAGGTCGAGGATAGAAAAGAGGCTGTTTCTAGAGCCCTCCCTGAGGTCCGGGATCAAATAGAGAGATCAATAAAGGAAGACATGGCCAGGGAAATGGCCCATGAGAGGATGCTGACGCTACTTGATCAGATGCCATACGATATTGATTTGGCCACATATGCAGCTCAACAGGGGCTTACGGTGGATGAGAGCGACTATTTTGTCAAAAACGGGCCTATCCCAGGGTTTGGAGATAATGAAAAACTCAAACGGTCCGTTAACTCGCTAGAGAAGGGCGAGATTAGCGAGATCATCGAACACGACGGAAAATTCTATCTAATCCAGATCGTTGACATTCAGGATTCATATATTCCAAAAATCACCGAGGTCTCTGATCAGGTGCACAAGGACCTGGAAGATCATCTTGCTCTTGTTGCCGCACAAAAGGAGGCAGAGGCCTACTTGCAGAAACTCAAAGGGAACACTGACTGGCATGAGCTTGCCAAGAAAATGGGGTTAAAGACAGGTGAGACAGGCCTCTTTCCCAGAGGAGAGAGTATTCCCTCAATCGGTTACGCACCATCGCTGTCTGAAGCAGCCTTTTCCCTCTCAGCTCAAAAAAGGTACCCTGACAAGGTATTTGAAGTAAATCATAAAATCTATGTTATTAGATGGTTGGACAGAAAAGACATTGATACGAGGGATTTTGAAAAAGAAAAGAATGACTATAAACAAATGCTTCTTTCTGCACAAGACAGAAGGATCCTTAATGCCTGGCTCCAATCCCTCAAAGACAAGGCAGAGATAAAGATCGTGACCCCTATAGGGTGAGAAGGGAGTGCCAGTTTTTGACCACTTTTTCCTTGACATACTTTTGAAATCAATGTTTATTTTCAGTGTTTCGTTTTGACCAAACAGAAAAGGAGAAGTGAAAAGTGAAAGCAGTTAAATCCAGTGTAATATTCGTAAGTATGGTATCCCTTGCCCTTTTTTTGTATCTTCCCAGGGCCCAGGCAAAAGATGTTGTTGAAAGCTCCTATCATGGACAACTCGGAAAGAGTCAGGCCCTCGGAGGCTGGGGCAATGGCCTTGGCATGTTGGAAAAGTGGTGTGCCCTCCCGAATTTCAGCTTTGAAAAACAGGGAAGGATCA
>JAFDDT010000094.1 GCA_019310725.1 Deltaproteobacteria bacterium
CGCCTGGCGGCCCGTGCAAACGTGTGGCTGCAACTCAGACCCGGGACGGACGCGGCACTTGCTCTTGGAATGCTCAACGTGATTGTGAACGAAGGGCTTTATGACAAGGAGTTTGTGGAGAATTATGTCCATGGATGGGAATCCTTTGTAAAGCGGGTGAATGAATATCCATTGGACAGGGTGGAAGAGATTACCTGGGTGCCACAGGAAAAGGTGAGAGAAGCGGCACACCTCTTTGCCACTATTAAACCGGCTGCGATTCAATGGGGTGTAGCCATTGAGCAACAAATTAACTGTGCAGACAACAACCGGGCCCTCATGGCACTCATGGGAATCACGGGAAATATCGATGTGCCGGGCGGGCAGGTCCTTTTTAGAACCCCGAAGATCAGGAATGTCGGACAGTTTGGCGCCCACGACAAGCTGCCGAAAGAACAAGCTGCAAAACGATTGGGTGGTAATCGTTTTCGGTTGGCAGGAAATTTTGCCATTATCAATCCCAAATGTGTTTGGGATGCCATCATTGAAGAAGAGCCCTATGCGGTCAAAATGCTATTCTTTATCAGCTCAAACCCTGTGATGACCCGTGCCAATGCCAGAGAGGTTTACCAGGCCCTTGAACAGGTTGAATTTATGGCAGTTTCGGACTTTTTCATGACGCCTACCGCTGAATTGGCAGATATCGTGCTGCCTGCGGCTACATGGCTCGAGATGGATTACATCGGTGATTTTTGGAAACGACATGGTTATATCCTCCCTCGGCGCAAGGTGATTCAGGTGGGTGAATGTCGCTCCGATCACGAAATGCTCAACGACCTGGCCCACAGGGTAGGGCAGGGCGAATACTGGTGGGATACATTTGAAGGGGGCCTTGACTATATCCTGGAACCCTTGGGGATCACCTGGCAGGATTTCAAGAAAATGGATTACATAAGGGGTGAGGTGAAATACCAGAAGTATAAGGAAAAGGGCTTTTCCACGCCTACCCGGAAGTTTGAATTGTGGTCCACCAAGCTGGAAGAATGGGGTTATGATCCGCTGCCCCAGTACCGTGAAATGCCTGAAGGCCCGGTAAGTACGCCAGAATTGTACAAGGATTACCCGTATATCCTAATCACCGGGATGAGGTTGCCTGGCTTTTTCCATACAGAAAACCGGCAGGTGCCGTGGCTGAGGGAACTCCACCGGGACCCTGTTGTTGAGATTCATCCGGACACCGCGCAAAAACAGGGAATCGAGGAGGGAGATTGGGTCATCATCGAATCCCCACGGGGTAAGGTAAGACAACGAGCCAAGCTTTCCAAAGGTATTGATCCAAGGGTTGTGGGTGCCCAGCATGCCTGGTGGTTCCCGGAGCGAAAAGATACAGGTCACGGGTGGGATGAATCCAATATCAATATACTAACAGACAATGCCTATGAAACATGTGACCCGGCTATGGGCGCAACGAATGTCAGGGTGCTTTTGTGTAAGATCTATCCTGAAATCAACGGAGGAGAGACAACATGAGACCATACACGTTGGTTATTGATCACGAACTCTGCTCTGGGTGCAAGACCTGTGAGGTAGCGTGTAAGCAGGAAAACGATCCAGCCGACGGGATCAAGCTCATTCATATCTCAGAGGACGGCCCTAAGATGGTGGATGGAAGGCTTGATTTTGTTTTTCATGTCAACGTGTGTCAGCACTGTGATGAGCCTCCATGCGTTGAAGCTTGCGCAGTTGAGGCCATTACCAAAAGAGACGATGGCATTGTGATCATCGAAACCGAGGAATGCACAGGGTGCCAGGTTTGTATCGATGAATGTCCCTACAATGCCATCGCTTTTGACCCTGAGAAAGGGTTAGCGCAGAAGTGTAACCTCTGTTATCATCGGGTAGATGAAGGGCTTGTCCCTGCGTGCGCTGATAATATATGCCCATCTCACTGCATCTATTTTGGAGACCCAGATGAAATCGACATGGTGATTATGGAAAAGAGAAAAAAGAGGAAGACAGTTTGACCTTTTCACCTGGATCGGCGCCTGCCGCCACCGCTTCCCCAACCACTTCGTCCTCCGCCACCCCCTCTACCCATGCCCTGGCCTCTTCCTCTGCCACTACCTACACCTCCACCCTTTCCTTTTCCTCGACCTTGCCTCTGGTTTATTTCCCATGGTTCTCCTTGAGATCCCTCCTTGAAGGCCTGAACCTGTTCGGCAATGAGCTGGCGAAGTTTTGTTGAGAGATAGGACCAGAGGTCAAGAAAACCAAAGGTTCCTGTTTCAACGGCAGCTTCTGTCTTGGTTTTGGATTCGGCCCAAGAGGCCGTTGCCTGCGTTCTAGCCTGAGCTTGTGCGTGCGTGGGGGTTTCTGCCTCTTTTTTCAGCCCTGGTTTTGAGGATAAGAAAGAACTCAGCGTTTCGTATGCCTGGTTGATTTCCTTCAGTTTTTTTTCAGCCTTTTGTTCTAGGCGAGGGTTGGTTAAAAAGCGATCCGGATGCCAGATGTTAACCATGTCTTTGTATGCCTGTTTTGCTTCATCTATGGAAGCCTCGGGACGAAGCTCGAGTATTTCAAAGCAGCGCTTGATATCCATTTTGATTTTCTCCCATTTGTCTGATATCGTTGAAAAGTGTTTACTCAATCGTGTACTGGTTAGAGAAGATGTACATACTTAGCTCTATCCGGTCATGCCAATTTTCTCAGTGAACTTCGGCTTCCCTTTTGATATCACCTTCACCGTGACCGGCATTATATTGTAGTGTCTGATCTATACAATAAACTCACCTGATCATGGTCAGTCGCTTCGTACCCCTGATCTGCCTGAAGTTTGCGCCCTCAGATACACATCGCAAGGCCAGATCGGGGTTCATTACCCTGGTGCCTGAGATGGCGTCTACGCCATAGTCAAAGAGAATTGGCGACAGGGGAGTGGTATCTCCCAATATGACGATATATGCGTGAGGGTTACAGAGCTTGAGCAAGTGCTCCAGGGTATGGTTGGTAAAGGCAGTACCGGTGATCCCCAAAATATCGGCCTGGGGAATGAGGTTATCTGTCTCGGCCTCGGTGAAATCTCCTTCCCTGGGGTTTTTCTCGATTACCCAAAACTCTCTGGCATGCTCACGAAGCAGCGGTATAAAGGGGAAGTGCCCCACAATAGCTATCCTCTTGCCTTTCCCCTTTTCGGCAATAAGGTCCCTGGCGTTAAGATCCTGGCACCGTTTTACATCAATGTCCAGGAGCGAATTGATCGTTGCCATGCCGATAGCTGCCTCAAGTATGCTTTCCGAGTATGCCATGCGGGTTAATTCGAGCGCACTTTTCTCTATCAGGTGACCAGGTTCCTTTACCAGTGGCGGCTCCTGTCGCAGAGCATCTCGCGGCAGTGTTGCTGCCAGGCCGCAGTTACGAGTGAGCACGCCGGTATGAAACACTCCCTGGCGGATGTCTCTTACCGGTGCCTCGGGATTTAGTTGTGAGATCAAATCATCGAGAATCTTCATCATCCCTCCAGCAACTTTTGGTGATCTATATGCCTCTGCCCACCCACCGCAACCAGATTGCTGTCGTAAGACCCCATATCGCGTTAAAGATAAAAACAAACACGGGGGCAAGGGAACCCAGATCAAGCCCCATAACCCCTTTGTGTGCTTTGAGGGGAAAGATCACGAACAGTTGCACGAGTGTGGGGCCCAAACTGAGAATTAGGCCCCTGGATAGGATACGGCTTCTCATAAGGGGAAGCAGGAACAGGAACCCCCATATGCCGCCCCATACGATACGGGGATACAGCCACTGGGGGGAGAGCGTGGGTGCTATTTTTACCCCGAACCCTGAGGTAATACCCAGGTCTCCAAAAATCCAGACGGCAAGGCTGTTCAAGAGGGCACCCAGACACCCTGCGGCAAATACCAAGGAAATTCTCTTAGTAAAGCTGCTCATATTGATTTGATCCTATGTGTGTTTCAGATCCATAGTTTCTCTAAAGGTATCACAAGAAGCGCTCCAGAGTTTTTTCCCAAAGCCCCTGCGCCTTGAGGATTGCTTCGCACACCTCTCTGACAGCCCCGGCTCCCCCTTTTGCAGTCGTAACCATGTCTGCGTTCTCAAGGAGGGTTTCATGGGCATCTGCCACAGCAACAGACAGCCCGACCTTTCTCATGAGCGGGAGGTCAACCAGATCATCACCAACAAATGCAATCTCTTCAGCCGGTATCCCTGTCTGTTTCGAGATGTCCCCAAGTACACCAGACTTGTCATGAACCCCGTCGAAAATAAGGGAAATACCGAGATTGTTGCACCGGTGATAGAGGGCCTTTGAGGCCCTGCTGGTAACGATGCCCACGTCTATCCCTGCCTCCATGAGCAGTTCAATGCCTAGTCCATCCTTTGCATTGAATACCTTGGTCTCCACACCCTTATCATCGTAAATGATACTACCGTCGTTAAGGACACCATCAACGTCCAGGAGTAGGAGTCTGACTTGGTTCAACTTATCTGAGGTCATACGTATATCTCCAGAATATTTTGCAAATCCTCATCCAGTGGCATCCGGTATCGTACCACTGAAAGTGGTGAGCCCCAAATCAGTTCAAGCGAAAACCCAAATTTCGGTAGCACAGACCACTTTCAATGTGGCAACGCCGAACACATGAGAGGGGGAAATGGGTATTTTATAGCCTGCACCGCAATATCTATTGAAAGGCACCAAGCTGGCAGGAGGATATCCTGATTTGTAATGCTTCACATGCCGCAGATACATCGATCCTGGCTATACCAAATCGCTCGGCGATCTCCCAGCAAGAAAGACATGATATACGATTATTTACCAGGGAAGCTTTGATGGCCTCTTGTAGTTCGGGCGACACTCCTTGCGCCGGTTTGACCGCATTCTTTTGAGCGCCGTACCCGAAAAGACCTAACTGGCACTTTTCTATCCGCATCTCGAGAAGGTCTATTGCCACGCCAACATCAGCCGGCGATATAACCAGTTTACCCGCAATCTTGTGGGCTGCAGCACAGGTGATCCTACCATCTACAGCTTTAAGTCTTATTGCCTCAGCAATCTTTGGATCAAGCTTTGTGTCGGTGGCATGTTTGGCACTATAATGTCCCGCATCCTCATGTGTCATGATTTTTCTCCTCGTAATTTATCATCTAATCCTCAACGTCCGCACTAGCTGAAAATGCGATAGTAGATACTGGAGACAATTGCCCAACCCAATATCAGGAGGGTCAAGCCGATACAAAGTCTGGCGAGAATTCTATGGAGGAGACCTTCTTTCCTTTTCTCCTGATATCCCAGTAAAAAGCCAAGAAGTGCTCCTGCAAAAATTCCCCCTCCATGGCCCCAGTTGTTGATACCGGGCACCAACAGACCGAAGATAAAGATCCCCAATGCCCAGGCACCAATCTGCTTATAAATTGCCTGTCCATAAATTCCTCCCCGGCTCTTGCCATAGTAAAGAGAGGCCCCAATCAGACCGCACACCGCTGCAGAGGCACCAATGGTAAAGGCTACGCCAGCGAGGTAGGAGACCCAAAAGCCAATTACCCCACTCAGTGTGTAGAGGATCACCATTCGATGAGTCCCATATTCGCGGATGACAAGGGGGGCAATCTGGCTCAAGGCGATCATATTAAACAGGATGTGGAAGATGCCCCCATGCAGGTAATTGGCAGTGACGAGGCTCCACCAGCGATGAAAACGATCGATGGGAATAGTTCCGGTTGCTCCCAGAACCAAAAGGCTTCTGTTAGAAGGGGAGAAGAGGGAAAGTGGATTCAAAGAAAACCCTGATGACCAGGGATAAAAGAGGAGAGAGATTACATACATACCCAGGTTCAGAAAGACTATGGCTTTGACGAGTTGGTCGGCATTTACGAAAAAGTGCGTCCACGCATTGTTCTTCCACCATGATCCAGGGCGAGCTATTCCACAGTGGGGACAACGAGACTCATCCGCACTAATCAGTTTCCTACAGCTAGGGCAAAGGATTGACTGCCTCTGGTGGCTTGTCATGGCTTACCGTGCACAGGGAAGAATGAGTTTTTTGCCTGATTGGTTAATACCTGATTGGTTAATAAGTAGAGCACTTTCTTGTTTGCATCGGGCATAACCGACAAGGGTCTAGGATGGTCACAGTAGAAAAGACCTCATGCCCCTCCCGATATTGCAAACTATTTGATGCTCTTAGTACTAATACCATCGCATTTTACTGTTGTAAAGGAATACGCTCAAGCGACTGAATACTGTCTTGGCATACACGTGTTCAAGGTTATGCTGATAACCGAACGCTTTTCAACCACTAATTTATCTTAGCTCTGTAGAGGAGCAGGCTGTTGGACACTACCGTGATACTGCTCACGGCCATAGCCAATGCTGCAAGCATGGGGTGGAGTTGTCTCAAGAATTCCGGGAGGAAGGCAAATGGATACAGGACACCTGCTGCGACAGGGATGAGGATAACATTGTAAAAAAAAGCCCAAAAAAGGTTCTGTTTAACGGTTTTCATAGTGGCCCTGCTGAGTTGAATGGCCCTCGACACCCCGCTCAGGTTTCCACTGACCAAAATCACATCGCCCGTCTCTATTGCAACGTCTGTCCCTGTACCGATGGCAAGTCCCACATCTGCCTGGGCCAAGGCCGGGGCATCGTTAATGCCGTCACCTACCATGCCTACCTTTTCGCCGTTATCCTGTAGTTCTCTAATTTTTGACGATTTCTCTTCTGGCCGGACCTCCGCCAAAAGGTCATCAATACCAACTTCAGACGCAATTGCTTTGGCCGTCTGGACGTTGTCGCCGGTGAGCATGACCACCTTTAGGTTTGCCCCATGAAGTTCACCGATCGTCTCTCGAGATTCAGGCTTTATGGTATCTGCCACTGCTATAAGACCTGCAAGTGTGTGATCTACGACCACCATCATCACCGTCTTTCCCTCGGCCTGTAAAGAGGTGATGTGATCTTTTGCATGATCAAACTTTAAACCCATTTCATCAAACCAGTTTGGCTTTCCCACGAGGACTTCCTGCCCGTTAATATGGGCCTGTACTCCCAGGCCGCTTGAGGATTTGAAGTGGTCTGGCTCAAAGAGATCAATCCCTCTCTTTTCTGCCTCTTTGACAATGGCACGTCCCAGGGGATGTTCAGATCCCCTTTCCACCGAGGCCCCGATTCTTAAGAGCTCTTGCTGATCCTTGACGAGTGCGTCAGAAACAATCACATTAACCACAGAGGGCTTGCCCACGGTGATGGTTCCTGTTTTGTCCAGAACAATTGTATCCAATTTAGTGGCCATTTCCAGGGCCTCACTGTTTTTGAAAAGCATTCCCTTTTCTGCACCCTTTCCCGTGCCTGCCATAATGGCTGTAGGTGTGGCTAGCCCCAGGGCACAGGGACAGGCAATAACCAGTACTGCCACCATTCGTATCATGGAAGGCACAAAATCACCTCCGATTGCCCACCAGAGGATAAAGGTCAAAATGGCTATCCCGATTACGGCTGGAACAAATACGGCGGCAACCCGATCAGCCAGGGCCTGAATAGGGGCCTTACTGCCTTGAGCCTCTTGAACCAGGCGGATAATGCGGGCAAGGGCGGTGTCTTTGCCGACTCTGGTGGCCTCAAGCTTGAGACGGCCTTCCCCGTTGATTGTTCCCCCGGCAACCTGGTTTCCCGGGGTCTTATCCACAGGGATCGGTTCGCCGGTTAACATCGATTCATCAACACTCGATTCCCCTTCAAGAACCATCCCATCCACAGGGATGCTTTCGCCGGGATGAACGATGACGATGTCCCCTACAGAGACCAAAGACAGAGGGATATCCTTTTCTTTTCCATTCTCCAGGATAGTTGCGGTCTTAGGGCGCAGCCCCATTAACTTGCGGATGGCTCCGCCTGTCTTCCCTTTGGTTCTTGATTCGAGCATCTTACCCAACTTGATCAGGGTAATGATGACTGCCGATGTCTCAAAGTAGACATGTGTTCCAAGGTGTGGATACAGGAGCAGCGCCAGAGAGTAAAAATAGGCCACCGATGATCCCATGGCCACCAGGACATCCATATTGGCGCTTCCATTCCTGAGGCTCTTCCAGCCTCCTGTATAATAGTCCCATCCAGTATAAAATTGCACGGGACTTGCCAGGCCCAGCAATAGCCAGTTCACCCAGACAGCGTGACTCCATAGCCCCAGCAGACCAAAATCCCTCCCCATGCTGAGCAAAAAAAGAGGTGCGGTGAATAGGACACCTACCAGGAACTTTCGGGTCTGATTCTGAACCTCTGCGTTTCGAACGGCCAGTTCTGTGTCCTCATCCCCAAGAACCCCATCAGGCCTGATAGCGCCGTAACCTGCCTTTTCTATTACAGCGATCATGTCATCTATGGTTGCCACGGACGGTATGTATTCCACACGTGCACGTTCAGAGGCAAAGTTTACAGATGCACTCACCACTCCGGGAACCCTTTTCTTTAGGGTCCTCTCAATGGTCAGGGCACAGTTGGCACACGTCATCCCAGTGACCGGGAATTCCACGGTTGCTTTGGGTACCCCGTAGCCAGCATCATGAATTTTCTCCACAACATCCTGGATCTGAATCTCATCTGGATCAAATGATACGGAGGCCTGCTCTGTGGCAAAATTGACGTTTGCCTCTGTGATCCCTGCGAGCTTTTTGATGCCTCTTTCGATATTCAGGGCACAGTTGGCACACGTCATGCCGGTTACCGGAATGGTTACGTTCTTGTCAGGCATAGGTTTTACCCCTAATCTGCGGCTGGATAATTGATCTCCTCCAGAGTAGATTTAATTTTTTCCAGGGTTGCCGGTGCGTTCCATTCAACATTGATCTCTTTTGCCGTTGGATCTCCTTCCACCTTTTTAACCCCGTCCATCTCACCCAGCTCTCTTTGAATGGTCATAACACAATGACCGCATGTTATATTCGGTACTGAGAATTTCTTTGTTTCCACAATCGCACCCCTCTATAGTGATATCTCCAAGATAAAGCCTCTGAGTGGGGTGTCAAGAAGCAGTGCCGTCTGATAAGTAGTCTCTGTTCATGACCATCCCAGGCGCTTCTCGGTTATGTCCAGCCCAAACAATAAAATGTTCTGCTTTGTACCTCATATCGCCTGGTCAGAATAATCCGAAATCTTTTCCAAAAAGTCTCTTGGAATGGAGACCGTCTTATTGTTCAGATAGTTGAAAAATACCATAACTGATTTGCCTTTTCCGTAAGTGACAGAGGTATCCTGGTGGTCGACTATTTGGTATTTGAAGGTAAAACTCTTTTCGCCAATTTTGCCAATCCATACCTGTAGTGTCAACCTGTCGCCTAACTTCACCGGCTTGAGAAAATCACAATCTATATGAACCAAGATGAAAGGATAATCTGCCGGATCTACAATATCGAGCACCTCATATAAGAAGGCTTTTCTGCCTTCCTCAAAATACGTGAGAAAAACAGCATTATTCACGTGCCCCATTGAATCGATATCTCTGAATCGAACCTCAATATCCGTAGAAATCTTCTTATGTTCTCTCATTTTTAGCCCTTTCTCTTGACCTTACACCTCTGGGATGCTAACAATATCACCTAGTTCAGAATGTGAACGACTACTCACTATGGTTCATAAAGGAGAGTTTATGGAAATACCGGACAGGGGCTTCAAATCCTGATCGTCCTTTTGCAGACTGGCCCAATGTCTCTGGTGCGCTGAATCGAGTCAAGGCCCGGTTCTGAATGCAAGACTTTCCACAAAATCATTTCAAATGTGGCACAATAATTGCTTATAAAACTGGTAACCGGAATGAAGTTTAGCCTCCTTTTCTTCATTCCCACCTCCTGCAGCCCTGTTAGGCGGGTCATCCTAACAGGGCTTCTTCTTGCCTCTGTATCCGTTGGTGGAGCTGATTGCCGTCTCTGGCCCTTTACAGAGCTGTGTTCTGGCCTTTTTCCCCTCCATGTGTTTCACCGGCCGGTTTGCATACCATAGCATCAACACTGAAAAGGCCTGCTGCTGTGCCATTTTTTTCCATAGTGCCAAAATATTGACACAAAGCTAGAGCGCATGGACCGAGAACCGGTTCGCCCATCATCTCAGTCATTCGCCAGTTTGGTCGCTGCTCGTGCCACCCGGTAGAATTGATCGTTGTGCTTGAGCTTGGGAGACCTGTTCTGGATGCCCGCTTCTCCGTGATCTTTGCCCCACTTAATAACATAGTCGCACAAGTCCTGGTCATGTAGAATGAAGGCAAGCAGCTCGTTCCGTATCTCGAGTGGTGGCTCCCTTTTTCCTGCTACATCTGCGTACACCGCGCGGAGGTATGTGACAGCGTCAAGGATTAATGCCGCCTCTTCAAAACTCCAATCCCTTGCGGGCTCAAACAGATTGCGCTTCAACCGCTTGAATTGCTCATCAGTGATCGTTCTTGGCACACCGATACGAGGCATCTCCCTCTTCTCTGCCGGCGCCTGAGATGATGGGTGAACCGGCGGCGGACGTAAGCTCTTAAACAGGCCGCTGTTGCTCTTGCGAAGTTTTATAAAAATCCAGACGGCCAGTGCTACAAAAATGCCTACCAGGAGGCTATTCATTTCATGCCTTTCAATATATCGTATCACTTTTTAATGATACTAAATTTCCTAAAAAATAGCACCGAATACAGGATGAAGTCAAGCGGCCGGACCCATCAGATTTAGGCTTTGATTTTCTGGGTGTTACCAATTATACTGAACGTATCTCTCGGGCAAGAGTTGATAGCATGAGGGACAATCAGTTTGCACGACGGCATACGAGGAGGTGAATCTAATGGCAGTGGTTACCATATCCAGGGAGATTTACAGCGAAGGTAGCTACATTGGGGAAAAGGTGGCAGAAGGCCTCGGGTACCATTTCGTGAGTAAAAACGGAATTGAAAAGATATTCCTGGAGCACGGCCTTGTTGAATTCGGAAAAGTGTACGAATCTATTGAGGGCTTCTGGACACGGTTTGACGACATGAGATCAACGACAATAGAATTCTTGAAACAGGTCATTCTGGCTCTGGCCAACCACGGCAACGTGGTGATCGTGGGTCGGGGTGCATTTGCCGTTTTGGGCGCCTTTGCTGACGTGCTAAACGTGCGGGTGCAAGCCCCTTTGCCTTTCAGGGTAAAGCGGGCGATGGAAAAACGAGGCGGAAGTGTTCCTGAAACAGAGGGATAGGAAACGGGATGCCTTTGTCGAATCTTTTTACAATATTCGGTGGGTGGATGCTGCACCCAAGGCCTTTGATCTGGTGATTAATACGGGTAAGGTGCCTCCCGACATGGCGACTGCCTGGGTTGTTGAGGCGCTCAGGGGCTTGAAGAAGAGAAAAAAAGACGCAGAGCTTACTACCAAAACGATTGAGGTAGACCCAGAATTGGCACGTACAGTTTCAGAGGTATTAGGTTGCTATCATACCCACTAGCCTGGGGTTCTCTCCAATCCCAAGTGCAAATCTGCCTCTGAAAGGCTGCTTCAAGACCGGCACCCCAATAGAAATCTGTTATCCATGTATCTTTTTGAGCAGCCAGGCCATGTTTTGGCCGAGGGTCTTCATGATCTGTAGCCCTTCCTCATCTCCTTGCACCTCTCCCTTGTCTAGGCCGATACCCATATTCCAATAACGGGAGCCAGGGATAATCATCTGGCTAATTAGGAAAAAGTGGTTAATCGAGTCAAAGGCGTGGATACTGCCTGCCCGCCGAGCGACGACGACTGCCGCTCCGACCTTGCGTTTATACAGGTCACCATTTGCTCTAGATACAAAGCCTGCTCGGTCGATCAGGGCTTTTAGTTCCGCAGTAACGTCGGCGAAGTAGGTTGGCGAGGCCAGGATAATGCCGTCGGATTCGATCATCTTTTCGATGCAATCATTCGCCACGTCGTCCTTCACGGAGCATCGTTGATCCTTGTTCTGAAAACACTTATAGCAGGCGGTACATCCCCTTATCGCTTTTCCGGCAAGCTGCACCAGTTCGGTCTTGATCCCTTCTTTCTCGATTTCGTGAAGTACATGCGTAACAAGAATGGCGGTGTTGCCGTTTTTGCGGGCACTGCCGTTAAAGGCTATCACTTTCATATTGCTCTCCTCCTCCCCTATCCTCACCTCATTTTTTTCCTATCACTAAAGGAACGATAAATACCACGCAGGCAATGAGGAATATAATGCTCCCAACAAGGCTCAGGACATTGTTACTTGCAATGCTTGAAGCTATGAAAAAGACTGCGCATACCAGAAAAAGAATCCAGCCCCACAGGTGAAACTTCACCTCTCTGTTCCTGTTGTTATCAGACATAACGCTCACCTTTCAGAGAGTTTTTTGGCCCTTCTTATTTTGTTTTCGGTCTGAGAATCAAGATTACTTCACTATTTTTTTCTACATCAGCGCGGTTTGTCCAGGCTGGATGGTACTCGCCGGAGAGATAGAGGTCAATCTGATCCCTATGGTGGGGGCTTTTGAGGTGTCCGGATTCACCGGTTGGGAGAACATGCAAAGCTCCGCCCATATTCGAAAGATCTACAATCATACGCTGGGAAACCCCATGGTTCACATGATAGGGTTTCTCGTATGGATATTGCTTCTTATTGACGGTGAGGTTATCTCCTCCCACAGGAAAGGGGCCCAGGTTGAATATCCAATCCAGAGGCTTCTTTTTCCCAAGGGTATGCTCAAAGGTGAGGGTATGGATTTTTCCCCAGGTCCACTTATTTATGTCGTTGCCAATAACCTCCGTCAGTTCTAATAGCGTTTGCCTGAGGCTCGAGGCTATAATGTCCTCCATGGTCTCCTTTTCAGGGGTATTGACGTTGTCAAACCAGGGTGATGAGCCGTTCCTGACCATCATCCTTATGGCTCGCGGAGGGAAAGAGACCATCTTTATATACTTCTCGAAAAGGTCTTCTCCTAATTCATCCCGGAATATATTCTCCATCATCTTTCTCAAGGTAACCGCAAACAGGCATGCTCCAACGCTATCCTCATCCATCATGAAGTACCACCCGGACAAGATATCTTTGGCTTTCTTGGCATTTTCGTCCGAGAACCGTTGCTCCAGGACGTCGATCATGTGAGATGTCATTTCAGAGGCGAGCACGCAATAGATATCTTGGTGCATCCGTTTGACATCATCAACGGATATCTTCTCCTTGGCCTCGAGCAACTGTCGGATACGAGCGATTCGATCCATGGGCTCCCAGTAGTGACCGATCACGTGAGGATACCCTCCGGCTATAATCTTGTTATTGGCTGTAGCAATAAATCCCTGTTCAGGGTTTAACAGGTGGGGTCTCTCCTCAAAGGGAACATATCCCTTCCACTCGTATTCACCGGTCCAACCTGGCACGGGCAGCAGACCATCGCCTTTTGAGCGTATGGGAATCGTAGCGCAGCACCAGTAGCCGATATTCCCGTTGGTATCGGCAAACACAAAGTTTTGGCCCGGTGCCTCCCAGTATCTGAGGGCCTCCATTACGTCCCCTATGTCCTTTGCTTTCGCCAAGAGGTACGCGGCACGAGTTGGCTGAAGACACTCGGTGAATGCCCACCGTGCTGAAATGGCCTGTTCTTGAGAGCCCTGTTTCACCTCACTGACGATCGGTCCGTGGCGGGTCAAGAGGATCTCTGTTCTAAGAGGTTCTTGTCCCTTGACCTGGATAATCTCTTCTATGACCTTCATATCCTCCCAGTGGTCCTTGTACCAATACTGGCGAGAATCCTCAGGGTTGATCTTTTCGATAAAAAAATCCACATCATCCACCATGACATTGGTAACACCCCACGCTACATGGAGGTTATGTCCTACGGGAATCCCTGGGATACCGAGAAGAGCAAATCCCGACACATTGATAGTTGGACAAACCAGATGCACCTCCCACCAAACTGAAGGATTACTCAATGCCAGGTGAGTGTCGTTGGCCAGAATTGGTCTTCCGGTGATAGATTTTTTTCCGGAGACAACCCAGTTGTTACTGGCTGCCGGCCCTGAAAAGGCTGTTAGGCTTTTCACTAAGTGCATTGTTTCGAGGCCAGCGCTAATAAGGGCTGAAAGGGATTTGGTTTGTTCAGGAATAATCAGGGGCCCATCATCCGGCCAAACCGGAAAGGCCTCCCTCAGCTTTTCTTCTTCTGCTTTTTCTAACATCTTGGCTGCGGTTAGATCGGCCTCCCATCCGCTGCTCAAACCCCAGTTGACCACTTTCAAGATAGCCAGGTAATCGTCAAGGTGCCATGGCTCAGGCTTGTAGCAAAGCAACCTGAACTCTATGGGAAGGCGATCCTGATGGGACTCGAGATAAGCATTTATACCATTCGTAAAAGACTCGAATAGAGGAGTGAGGTTATCGGGAAGCTCTTTATCCAAACCCGCAGCTCCTATCATCCTGAAGTAGCGATCTACCTCGACGAAATCTTCCCCAAATATCTCTGAGAGCCGGCCGTGCCCCAAACGACGGTAGAATTCCATCTGCCAGAAACGATCTTGAGCAAGAGCGTAGCCGATTGCAAAGTAAAGGTCAGGCTCGTTTCCGGCATAGATATGCGGAACACCAAAAGTGTCTCTTATAACTTGCACACTTTCAGTGAGACCTGGGAGATGTACCTCTCCTAAAGTCTGAGGCAAAGCCTTTTTGAGGGTTTGATGAAACCACAGGTAACCTCCCCCTCCCACCACCAAGATGAGCCCTACCAGTACGGACAAGATAATCAAGATCCATTTTTTCACCGTCTGCCCTCCTGTATTGTGTTCATCTCACAAGCCACAATAGGGTGCGCTACCGGATACGATCGCATTGTGTTTTTAATGATCGTGCAACGACCCCGTACGCACCTGACCCCACACCCCACCTTAATCCCTCTGCATTCTATCAATATGCCAAAGACCTTCAAGCAGAAAAACCATAAATCCTTATGCGTGTAACCGTTTGTGCAGGTATTCATCACGGCTTGGGTTGGTGATGACGCTATTACTCCGGGGTAATATAGTTAAGAATATCAAAGTATGATTTTTTCTGGATAGTCTTCACGCCATTTCGGAATAACACATGGATGATTTCCTCTTTTATAATGTTTCTCCGTGGGAAGGAATCAAGGCTTATATAATCTCCTTCAAAAACAGGGATAATCCCTAATTCCCTACACTTTTTCTCAAGGCGTTTTTGTCTTGGGAAATTACCTTATACGTATTCATGCTGTCAATCGTAGCCTTAAAGCCACTAACTCTCTTGAGCATAAACATTCTCTCATAGGAATGAGTGCCTGGTGGCAACTCGCGCAAGATTTTGGGAAGGCCATGGTCGAGTGCTCTTACTCCCTTGGTCTTTTTGCCCGTGAGTTGCCCTGTATTTTGGTTCAAAAAGTCGCATTAGTGCATTATTCTAATACCATCTCAATGAGTGACGAGCGAGCAGTGTTTTCACAACTCATTGGCAGGCTGTTGCCGAAATCCCTTTTCTCTTAGTGTAAAACGTTTTCTGATAAATCTAAGGCGTGATGCATTCGTAAAAAGTCGATTTTGCTCTATCCGTGAGCATTTTGGGCGCACTTAAGATGTTCAGCTAAAATGCTAAAACTCGGTATAATGCCCTCAGACAGTTAGCATTTCTTAACGCTGAACATCTCAAGGCTCGCTCCAGCCCAGCTATCCAGTGGGATTCCCCAGGATTTGTTTGGGATTTCCGTTTGGGCAACAGCCCGCTAACAGGTGACGCACCTCGGGGGACTCTATTTTTGATGTATCTGCTTTGTCTTATCATATGCCGTATCACAGAGAGTTCGTTAAGATAAACGGTCTAACAACGGTCTAACAACACTTGACAAATCGGGGATGGAAAAGTATATTCTAATATGCGAATATAATGGGAGTGTCTCATGAAAGACTTTATCAGGGTTATGAAGGCCCTCTCTGATCCCAATCGGGTGAAGATTGTCAAGATGCTTCAGCACAAAACTATGTGTGTCTGTGAAATTCGAGCTGCCTTGCAAATAGCACAGCCCAGCGTATCGAAACACCTGAAGATCTTGGAAGGTGCCGGGCTTGTAGATTCAACAAAAGATGGTATGTGGGTAGACTATCACCTCACAGATGGAAGCCGCACCCCTTATGCAGCCAGCCTTTTGGGAAACCTAAGGCATTGGCTGGAAGATGAACCGGTAATTACTGAGACCGTGAAAAAACTTCCTGGTATCCGGCGAGAGGAGATCTGTAAAGGGTAATTTTTTTGTCTAGAGTATATAGCGAAATAGGAATATAACTATTGACTTGACAGTTATCTTGTAAGCAAATTTTGTAGGGAGACAAACACTTATGAAAGAACGGACCAAGTTGGTACTTGTCATTTTGATCTTTCTTGTGGCGTACTACGTCCCCTGGAACCATGCTATTATACAGCAATCAGGTCTTGAGGCCTTTATGATGCTTCAGGAATATGCTCGAGACCATTTCCTAACTTGCCTGATCCCCGCTTTTTTTATTGCTGGAGCCATTGCTGTGTTTGTTTCTCAGGCAGCGGTCCTCAAATATTTCGGTGCTGCTGCAAAGAAGATACTCTCGTATTCAGTGGCTTCAGTTTCCGGAACGGTACTTGCAGTGTGTTCCTGTACGGTTCTTCCTCTTTTTGCTGGAATTTATACACGGGGTGCAGGCATTGGTCCAGCAACAGCCTTTCTCTATTCGGGTCCAGCCATCAATGTCCTGGCTATTATTCTGACTGCACGCGTTCTGGGCTGGGAACTGGGACTAGCCCGTGCCATTGGCGCAGTTCTCTTCGCTATATTCACTGGGCTGCTGATGGCCTTTTTCTTCCGAAAGGATGATACAGCCCGCACGACCGGCCAGATCTACCTCCCCGAGGATGAGAAGAATGGGCGAACCCTTCTTCAGGATGCGCTCTATATGCTGACCATGGTGCTGATCCTGATCTTCGCTGCCTTTTCACGACCTGGTGCTGGCTCACCGGGCGTGTGGTCTGCGATCTTTGCCTCTAAATGGTACATCACAGTGGGTCTATTGATTATCCTTGTTGTCATGCTCAAGGGGTGGTTTACCAAGGACGAACGGGTTAGTTGGGTGCAATCCACCTGGGGGTTTATGAAACAGATGCTCCCGCTTCTGGGAGTTGGCGTTTTGGTAGCTGGTTTCATGCTCGGTCGGCCGGGCCATTCGGCCCTGATTCCGGAGCGCTCAATCCAAACCCTGGTAGGAGGAAATTCTCTGGTGGCCAATCTGTTTGCCTCGGTCTCAGGTGCCCTCATGTATTTTGCGACCCTCACTGAGGTTCCCATTCTTCAGGGGCTGCTTGGTGCAGGCATGGGAAAAGGACCAGCCCTATCTCTGCTTCTGGCAGGTCCTGCCCTGTCGCTCCCCAACATGCTTGTGATAGGGGGTGTCATGGGGGTTAAGAAGACAGCCACGTTTTGTATTATTATCGTTGTCCTTTCTACTGTGGCCGGGATGAGCTACGGTTGGATGGCGGGATAAAGGAGGTCGGGAACTGCGGGATGATGGGAACCCCGGCCCTGATTATCAACGGCAAGGTCAAGTCGGTGGCTGCTGTGCCCCCTAGAAACAAGCTCATTGAATGGTTCAAGGAAGTCCAGAAATAGAGTCATTAAAAGGAGGGAAAAACAATGGAAATCAAAGTGCTGGGTCCAGGATGCGCAAAGTGTCAAGAAACCGAAAGGCAGATAAAGGAAGCAGTTTCTGAGGCCGGTGTGGATGTCACCGTGGAAAAGGTTACGGATGTAATGGAGATTGCCACGTATGGTGTCTTTGTGACGCCAGCCGTGGTCGTTGATGGCGAGATAAAGTCGGTAGGGAAAGTACCTAAGAAACAAGACGTGTTATCGTGGCTTGGGAAGTGATGCGCCCTCCTTTAGTCCACCAGCATCAGACAGTACACGTTCTGGGTCTCTGCTTTCTCTCTGAGAGGTTTGACAAAAAAACCACTGTTCCGTGCGGTCTGGTACACATCGATGCCACATGCCTCCATGGATTCTTTACAGAGCATGCACGGCCCAGCAAGAAGAACAAATGCCTTATAATACCCGTCCTTAAAGATTTCCCCTTCAAGGTCTACTAACATCTCAAAGAATTCCTTGAAGAGTTCTATCCGGCTCTGGTCCAGTTTCTTAGGAGCTTCAATATGAAACAAGATAGCACGGTGGTAACGGTCGAGGATTGTCCTGGTTTGTTCTGGTGTTGGCGTATCCGGAGGACAGCAAAATCCCTTACCATATGCGGCACAGCCGAACTGGCATTTCAGGCGCACCCATGCAGCTGTTATAACGCTGCTCGGGTGGATTGGTTTAGCGTGCGTTGCCTTTCCCGCTATAGCTCGACTACAATATTTTTCTAAATCCACCAGTTCCATGTTTACCATTTAACGGCAGGGTTTTTGGTAAGCGTTAATGGGTTCAATGGTTCAGGGTTGTCTTTCTTTCGTTGGCCTTGCTTGTGCCAGCCAGAGGTATGGCGGTATGAAACCACGACCGGTGGCGCTAGTGCGTTGAGTATGATCATAAATGTCCTGAAAGTCAGATTGATCCAAGACCAGCAAAAGCTCACTCTAAACCTCGGTGCAAGACCGTTCAGAACTCACGAAACAACTATTCAGACCTGCCCGACGTATGGCCCGTCCGCCGCAATACTATGGGTGGCGGGCAGGCATTTTTCAGTGAAACTTGAACCATTGAACCCTTGAACGGCTACAGTTTTTGCAAGGTGTCCGAGGTTACATCTTCTGCGCCATCGATCCAGCCTGCCGGTAGATAGAGTAAATCGCGAACAGTTTTTATCAAGCACCTTCAAGCCCTTTAGAGCCAGGTTGGCCTCAGTGCGAGTCACCGAGAATACGCTTATCACGTTTGCACTATTTCGGGATCACGTGTGTGCCAGGGTCATGCAAAGGTCTCAATTCTCTAATCCACTCAGGCCCCTGGCCTCTTGCACGGGGGGAGCACGTGCTCTTTGGCAAGATGGTCGTGGATCTTTCTGGAAGAAAACTTGGTCATATCCTTGGCCAATTTGTGTACATGCATGCCACGTTTGACAATGTTTGGCAGCTCATGGCGAAGCAATCCGAGGATATGGGCGGGTGCTACCACTGCTATGTACCGCGTCTGCTTGGCTTGAGCAAGAGACGTGGTTTTTTCCATGACCTCCTGAGCGAAGCGGCGGTCGAATTCGTCCTCATGTTGTGAGCGGTGGTCATCATACCCATGCGCTGGGCCTCCACGAGAGGCCCGATGCCGACCAGTCTTTGAGTCAGTGTATAGGTTTCGTGCCGGAATCCCCTTTTCAGTGTTATACAATTCCCCACATTCAACTAGTCTGGGGCCGGATTCCACTTCAGGAAACTCCACCGGTTCAAGGGTAAAAAAGCGCGCACGCGCGCCACCGGTAACTACAACACAATAATCACTCATTTTATCCCTCCTTTTATTGTTAAGGGTTGAGCAGGCTGTTGCCGAAATCCCTCTTCTCTTAGTCTAATACGTTTTCCCCCCGACTTGTCGGGATTCGCCAAGATTGATGGATTCGCAAAAAGTCGATTTTGTTCAATCTCGTTCACAAAACACTTTTTGCGGGTTTGCCAAGATTTGTTGGCAAAAAACATTTTAATGACCGCTCAAAAGAATTTCCCTTTGAGCAACAGCCCACAGAAGATATGACCCCATAGGGAAAAGGTGATAGTCTCAAGAGTAACCAGCCTGATTAATCATTGCGGAAAGAGACCATAGATATTGTAGTTCATATTACTATATACTATATATATTGTGTTTGCAAGTGTTATTTGGGCAAGTGCCCGTAAAAATTTGTCCGTTAATTGTTTTTGTCTTCAGCCAAAAGAAAACCGTGTGAGTGCTTATCTTTCTGGCTAGCTTGCATTTCTCTCCCCATTCGGTTAATACAAAGCGTCATGGACCAGATAACAGCCATCGGGTTTGACCTCTTCAACACCCTTATCACCGTGGAGTCCAAAGCACTGGAAAAGGCTGTTGATAGGTTAATCCATAACCTCCAGCAAAGCGGTTTCACACTTGAGAGCCAATCATTCAAGCAGGCTCACCAGGAAGCTGCCCTGAAATTTGTAGGAGAAGCCCGGCGGGATGGAAGGGAGACGCACAACAGGTTTTGGATCAGCGCTGCACTCGAAAGCCAGGGGTACCATGTCTCACCGGATGATCCGCGTATAGCCACAGCAGTTGATGCCTATTTTTCGGCCTTTCTTGACTACTGCCACCTTATCCCGGGCACCGCAGAGATGCTCGGAACCCTGAAAGGTCTGTACCGTCTCGGGTTACTTTCTAATTTCACCCACGGGCCGGCGGCCAGAGAGATCATTGACCAGGTAGGTCTTACCTCGTTCTTTGATGTCGTGCTCATATCCGGTGAACTGGGCTACCGCAAACCACATCCTCTGATCTATCGTCGATTCATCCAGCAGCTCGGGGTGAGACGGCATCGGATTCTCTATGTGGGCGACGACCCGGAGCCCGATATCATTGGTGCCCAGCGGGCCGGGCTCCAGGCTGTGTGGTTTACGTATGTTCGGGATCATAATATACCCCTTGCGCCGGGCATCATCTTTAGCGGTGCCGAAGAGCCGGACAATAAAGTGCCACGGATTTCCACGTGGAAAGACCTCCTCACCCTTTTGGTCAAGGAATGAGTTGGTGGCAGGATCAGTTGGGCGGTAGTGGGATATTGGGATCACACTCAAGAGATAGGTGTTAGGGTTCAGGAATTGGTTGGCAACAGATCTACCAGATAACCTCTATTTACCAGCTCATCAGCACTAAATCCGTTAAAGAGCGCCCACCTTGCAATCTGCTCCTCGGCCAGTCGATCCGCAACATCCTGGGTTGACAGGCGCAACCTATTACTGCGCTCATATATCTCCCGCAATATTGGTCTCACACCGCTGATGACCTCCAGTGGCCTCTTTTGGTCATATGTCCCCCCGAACACGTCTTTCAGCATTTGGAATTCATAGATAAGGTTAAGGATCCCTCCAAGATTTACCACAAAGTCAGGCGCATACAGTATGTTAAACTGTCTTAGTAATCCTTCCACCTCTTTTCTGCTTCCTCTATGTCTGTCATCTATTTGGTTATTTGCAGCACCGACAATTATCAGCTTCTTATCTCGGTTAGCCTTAACCATCCTTCTCACAGTCGAGGGGTTAACAATCTGACCCACTGCATTGGGGCTGAATATATCAAATTCTTGATAATAAATCTCGTTGGATTCAACTTGTCTGGCACTAATTCCTTTACCCTCTAACAATCTCAGCTCTTCTTCTACTTTCACCTTGTCCATATCCGCGATTATAAGACTAACAGCAGGATAATCCTGAACAATATAGTTTATTAGTGGTGAGCCGACCTTACCAACACCTTGGACAGCAATAGTTAGGCCATTAAGGCCATCTCTGCCTAACTGATAAAGCACGGATTCCAACAGTGACTCATACACTCCTCGAGCGGTAATTAACGAAGGGTCGCCGGAACCACCGTTCTCTAAACATAGACATGCAACATTATGTGGAGCATATTCTCCCACAAAATCAACATGTGCACAATGTGTTCCCATATCTGGTGCGAATATATACTGAACAAGTCCCTGAAGAACAGGCACAACTTTATCTCTTAGTACCTCCTTTTCCTTAACAGACAATGGCTGACCAGCTCTCGAAAAGTTTTGTGTATTGTAATGTGGTTCATAGATAACAGATTTTCCTCCGCCAATTCTGGATGCCCTGACCTCTTCGATTTTTGCTTTCCCTTCGAGTGCCATCATTGAAAACATCAAATTAAGAATTGCCCATTTGTAACTCATGCCTCTGGCAAGATTTCTTACATCGGCTTCCGCTTCTCTCTCGTTATTGTACTCTCTCCACCTACACCCACCGAGATACCATGCAGTTGGCTCAGGAGTCCTTGGGCATATAATGGTGTTATTTCTCGCTACCCAAATACCTCTGCCATGTCCAATGTCTCTATAGAAAACATTCTCAGGTCTCTGAAGAAGGCTATGAACAACCTCGGCAATATTTTCCTGATCACGGTCACCATCCCTCAAGTAACTCATTACCTTTCGAAGGTCTTCAATTGTTAGATCATCCTTCATTATTGTCATATGTTATGCGCCCCCTCTCGAAACAATGGTGGTGATAATAATCCCCCCTTGTTTAAGGGTAGTATATGATAAGGTGGCTTGTGGGTCAACGGGAAAGCAGTCCCAAGATATGGCGATTGGATCTCATGTGGTCTTGCTGGGTCTGCGTGCACATCATAGTACTCTGCGGCATTGCCATAGGCTGACCTAGCCTCAGCAGTGTGAGGTCAACCTGCCTTACCGAATATGATAACCTTTTCGCCCACAATCTCATCTCCTCCTCATTTTGACGTTACTCTTCCATTGCCTCTCGCATGCAAACCAGGGTTGAGGCAATATCCTCTGAGTGGATACCAAAGTGAGTGACCATCCGAAACCGGGATGGCCCTGTGCGCAAAAATTTAATCCCTTTTTGCCCAAGTCGTGCTATTAATTTTTCGGCCGTGAGTTGGTCACTTACAAGATCAAAATAAATGATATTAGTCTGCACCCGTGGCAGATCTATTGACAATCCGGGGATATCGGCGATTCCCTCTGCCAGACGACGGGCATTTGAATGATCCTCTGGTAGTCGATCCACCATCTGATCCAGGGCTAGAGTACCTGCTGCCGCGATGATCCCAGTCTGACGCATCCCCCCACCCAATACCTTGCGCATTCGGAGCGCTTTGGCGATGAACTCTTGAGAGCCACAGACCATTGATCCTATGGGTGCCGAAAGCCCCTTGGATAGGCAGAAGATCAGGGAATCGACACTACTGGTCAATTCCCTGACGTTTACTTTTAGTGCCACGGCGGCGTTGAAAATTCGGGCGCCATCGAGGTGTATCTTGAGGCCATAATGTCTGGCCAGTGTTGCTACCGATTCGAAATAATCAGATGACAAAGCAGAACCGCTGCACCGATTGTGGGTGTTCTCCAAGCAGATCAGCCGGGTCCGCGGAAAATGTATGTTGTCGGCGCGAATGGCAGCCTCGATGTCCTCCAGGCCCATGGTGCCGTCAGGTTGGTTAGGGATGGTGTGAGGAAATATACCACCCAGGGCCGACATGCCACCTGCTTCGTTAAGAAACATATGGGACTGATCGCCCAAGATCACTTCCTCTCCGCGGGCGCAGTGAGTGAGTGCGCATATGAGGTTACCCATGGTACCACTAGGAACCAGGAGTGCTGCTTCCTTGCCCACGCGTTCTGCAGCCATCTTTTCGAGGTGGTTTGTGGTGGGGTCTTCGCCATACACATCATCGCCCAACTCGGCATGATATATAGCTTCTCGCATCGTGGGTGTTGGCAACGTAACGGTATCACTCCGTAAGTCAATGATCTTCATCAACTCCCTCCCATAACGGGCCCTTTCCTTCTCCTAGGTCTTTTTTAGCATATATTCTGCCAATATCTCAAAGGCTTTCGTGAAGAAACCCACATCGTTACCAGCAAAGCTTTGCCTCAAACCGACCACTGGAGAAAAATCATATTCCATTAATTGAGACGAAGTCCCGAAAGTTCGGGATTGGTTTCGTCTAAGGTTATAGGGTTGCGCTGCTGGCCCGCCAGACGTATGGCGGGCTGGTTTCGTATGACGTTAACCGTTAACCGTTTCGAGCTGCGCAACCGCAACCGTTTTACGATCCCAATTATCCTTTGCGCCTTAGTGATATTACAAAAACTTGACATTAATCCGCCCGAAGTCTGGCGGATAAATCTTAAGATCTCAGCTTATGAAGATATCTAGTAATAAAGATATTTCCACGGATGCTTCAACAATCTGAGCGCCATCAGCGAGCACGAAGTTGTGTGAATTTGGCCCTCGTTCCTAGAGATCTGATGCCTGAATTATCAGGTTTTAACAGGCTGTTGCCCAAACGAAAATCCCTTTTAAGCGATCACTAAAACGTTTTTTGCCAACAAATCTTGGCGAAGTAGAAGATAAACGATGTCAACTGTTTGAGCCCTAAAGGCGAGTTTTGACATCGCCTGGAGCGAGCCTTAGATTTGTCAGAAAACGTTTTAGATCCAGCGAAAAGGGATTTCGGCAACAGCCTGTTAAGAGGTTGCTATCTCAATTATCTTCTTGGCGGTGTACTCTGCCACGTCGGCAAGACCATCTACTGGCAGAAACAATTCCGCATTAGCAGCAAAAAGGCAGGTGCCTGAAGCTGGAAATTCATCATCTGCGCAATAGAAGACATAATACAGAGGGATCTTTGGGAGTGGATAAACGGCAAATGAAAAATCACCGGGGGCGCCCTCATTCTCATGCCCATCAAATGTGTCGATTATCCTTTTTTTGCAGTGCTGAATACCACTCACAAAAGGGGCTAAACTTTTTTCGGAACGAATGGTAAAAGCACCCTGATATGGCATACTTCCTTTAATTTCTTTAAAAGATTTCAGAGGATTGTGTCGAACAGGTTCCCTGCGGGCATTCCGCGCATAAAGGGCTATAAGGATTCCTTCTGGACCGGTAAGCGGTTCGCAGCCAAGGGTTATCCCTTTGGGCCAGATACTGCAAGGCTCTCCGAATGCCTTGAAAGTGAAAACGTCGTTTTCCCGTATGGCTGGAAGGGATTGCTCCAGATCTTCGGGCAGGTGACGATAAAGCTCTTTTAGATAGGCCAGTTGGATTTTTAGAAGTTTGTCATCCATGTGTTGTCTCATCGGCTATCCCGCAGAGTTGAAAGCCTGCGAACACCCTGCACTTTAATAATACACCCTCCCCAGGTCGTTACTAAGCACAGCATATTGTTATTTGCATTGGACATAACCAACAAAGTCCTAGGAGATGAGGTCTTTTCTTTTGTTCCGAGGCTCCCAGCCTGCAGGTAGAGTTCCTCACGAGGGTTGAATACTATAACATAGGTTGCCCGATGCACGAGTCTGTTGGCTCTCATCTTCTTGCGTGGCAGTGCTCCAACCACGTTGTTGGACTCGTCAACGATAGTCACTATTTCGTCTTCAGTCCCCATGGCATATGATCTATCGGCCCTGTATGATCGAAAATCTACAAATGGATCAGACAGCGATCAAAAAAGAGGCAAATCCGCATAATAACCAATCCGCAGGTTTGCTTACTAAGGAGCCTGCTCATGTTGCTTTCCTATAGCTCTTGCTTCAATAATCTTGGAGCACCCAGCGCCACCACATTCGCTACTTTTTTTTCAGATCGTCGATAAGCTCTTTTATGATAGACATGACATTACCACCTGTTTCACGAGCAATACGGTGTGCATCATCAACGATTTTGGCGGCTTGGCTTTGAAGTATTGAAGGGGCGGGCACAGCAAAATTCATTCTCTGATACTTCCACACCAAAAAACGTTCTGCCAGACGCCCCTCCTGGCGTCGTAAGAACCCCATCGTGCTTTTCTCCTCCTGTCATGTCTAAGTTCTTCATAAGGATTCAGCAAGGATGCGATGCTGTCGAAGATAAGCATCTCATAGCCAAGTCCTCAGAACATAGACTCAGCCTATCTCGAGGGCATGGGGAATTAGCCAGGCATTTCCTTTATCTCAAACAAATTCCCATCAGAGTCCTGAACAAATGTGAGGAGCGAATCCCCCTTTTCGATGCGTTTCACCGGAAGAGCCATCTCCTGGCATCTTCCATTCCAGACAGAGGTGCGCAAACGGTGCTTTTTTTTCCGGAGGAGAGGCCGGCACAAAGACCTCAACCGCAAATGTTTCGCTGGCATAGAGGATTATTTGACATTTTTGAGGGCTGTCAAATATCTGCCTCGCTAACTCCTCGCTCAGTGGAGAGGTTTTGATCTTTTGTAATCCCAGAACACCCTCATAAAACCGATCAGCGTTCTCCTGAGAGCTACAAACTACCGCGACGTGATTCAGTCTCATGATTACTCCTTTTGGTCGTTAGCATCGTGGGCCTTGTCCGCGGTGCTGTGCATAACTCAAAATGCCTGATACGGGATAGAGAGAAATTCTTGGTCCGCAGCCTTGGGCGCTGGTTCATCACAGCCTGTTGCCGAAATCCCTCTTCTCTTAGTCTAAAACATTTTTTGATAAATCTAAGGCTCGCTCCAGGCGATATCAAAACTCGCACTTAGGGCAGGGCCACGTCATAGTGAAACCTAAGGCTATTGATTCTTAAGCTTCTTGCAGGGTATGGGTATCTTTTTTTTACGATTATGCCCCACATAGTTTAGATGAGTGGGCCCGCC
>JAFDDT010000095.1 GCA_019310725.1 Deltaproteobacteria bacterium
AGATTAGGTGAGAGAACCGCAGGAGGATACTACGCCTACCTGCTCAACAAGAGAGGCGAGATACTTGCCGGTCCTGATGAAAAAAAATTTCTTGCGATCCACCACCTGCACGAATTTTCAGTGGTTAAGGATTTGCTTGCCGGCAAAACAGGGATTACAGAGTATGAAAACGAAAGAGGAGAGGCTGTTATCAGCGCCCGCTATGCCCTAAAGGGGGATGGTGATTTTGATGGCTGGAGGTGGGGAGTTATTGTAACTGAACCTGTCTCAGAAGCGTTTAAAGGGGCTTATATCATACGCAATACCATAATCATTCTGGTGTTGGTTATTGCTCTTTTCGTAACTCTGTTTGCTGTATATATTTCTAAACGGTTTTCCAGACCGATTACCGAGTTATCAGAGTCAGCATTGCGTATCTCACGAGGAGATTTGCAGCCAATAAACATTACCTATGGTTCAATGGATGAAATCGGTGACCTTGTGGGCGCATTTAACAGGATGACAAGAGACTTGCATGCCACAACCGTGTCCCGTGATTCACTGGCGAAAGAAATCGCCGAGCGCAAATGGGCGGAGGAGGCGTTTAGAAAGAGTGAGGAGAGATTAAAGAATATATTGCATGGTTCACCTATGCCAACCTTTGTCATTGACAATATCCATAGAGTTATTTACTGGAATAGGGCCCTGGAAGAGTATAGCGGGATCAAGGCTGAGGAAACAATTCGTACCGATCAGCATTGGAAGGCCTTCTACACTGAAGAAAGACCATGCATGGCCGATCTGCTGGTAGATGGAAAGATAGATGCCATTCCTCAATGGTATCCAGGAAAACATGCTACCTCTGATTTAATACAAGGGGCATATGAGGCCATAGACTATTTTCCGAGGCTGGGGAAATGGCTCTATTTTACAGCAGCCCCTTTAAAGGATTCTGCTGGAAAATTAATTGGCGCAGTAGAAACCCTTCAAGATATAACAGAAAGAAAAAAGGCTGAGGAGCAGATAAAGTTTTTATCAGCACAGGTCATAGAGATTGGAGAAAAAGAAAGAGAGTCTTTATCAAGGGAGATACATGACAACATTGGTCAACTATTATTTGCGTTAAAGATGGGCCTTTCAAGGGCCAACAAAAAGATACCAGATGAGCTTTCTAATATAAAGGATGGATTAGCCGAGCTTACAGACCTTGTAAATAGAATCATAAGGGAAATCAGGGCACTCTCCCATGCACTCCATCCACCTCAGATTGAAGATCTTGGACTCGTATCTGCACTAGAAGAACTTTGTCAGGACTTTAAATCATACTCAGAGATTACCATCAAATGTAGTTTTGATGAAATCCAAAAATCTCTGTCATCTATAATGAATATCACCATATACAGGCTTTTCCAAGAGGGATTAAACAATGTTCTTAAACATAGCCATGCAACTAAGGCAAAGCTTACACTCAAATCGTCTGAAGGCACTATATGGGCTACTATTGAAGATAACGGTGTAGGATTTCTGGTAGATGATGTCCTGCTTTCTTCACAAAACGCCAAATCCCTAGGTCTCATCAGCATGAAGGAGCGAGTGGCCCTCATCGGGGGAGAACTCCAGATCTCCTCCGCGCCAGGAAAGGGCACCATAATTAGCGCATCCTTTAGCAGGAGCTAACACTATGAAGGAGAAAATAACCATTGTGGTGGCTGATGACCACCGGATTTTCCGCAAGGGTCTCAAGGCACTCTTGTCAGAAAAAGATTATCTCCAGGTCGTGGCAGAGGCAAACGATGGGGCTGAGGCCCTGGAGATGGTGCGAGAATACAAACCTCGAATCGTTATTATGGATATTGGCATGCCCAAGATGGACGGAATAGAGGCAACCCGCCAGATCCGGGAGCGGCTCCCCGGAACCGAGGTGATTGTCCTCTCCATGCACGCCAAAAAGGCATACATCGATCAGGTGCTCAAGGTAGGTGCCAAGGGATATGTACTCAAGGACTCTGATGAAGAGAACCTCATCGCTGCCATCAATACCGTCTTTAACGGTGGCTTCTACCTTGACTCCCCTATTGCAGATCAGGTGCTCTCTGATTACTTCGGGGGCAAGACACGACGAGCGCTAAAAAAACAAGCCGATCCCCTATCAGAGCGGGAAAAGGAGGTGCTCAGGCTCCTGGCCGAAGGTCACTCAAATCAGGAGGTTGCCAATATCCTCTTTATTAGCAGAAAAACCGTTGAAAACCACCGGGCACACATTGTGCGCAAAACAGGGGTCCAGGGTCAGGCGGGACTCACAAAGTATGCCGCCCGTATCGGGCTTATTGATTTAGATCTGTGGGAATAATTGAATGACTATTGAATTTTGGCTATTGACAATTGTCATCTTTCAGTATCAATAATCAATCAATAATTATAAAATAAATTTTTTACTCAATACCCCATTTCTCCATTGCAGGGCAAAATTGGCTACCACTAAGAAACCTTTAATTTTCTACCTCATAAGGATATATATTACGAGACGTTAGGTAGGTACTACCCCCTAAAAGAGGTAGGGAATAGAGATAAAAAAACCACCCCCATTTATAAATGGGGGTGGTTTTTTAACTTTTAAGTAAAATACCTGATTGAATTTGTAACCTAAGAATTACAATATTTGATGTGGAAAAATACAGCGGTTAGCCGATTGATATTATATTTGCTCACATTTACTGGGGGTAACAAATAGGTTAAAAAATCAAAGGCTTGCACGGATCTCAATATAATAAGATCTTTTTCTTCCCCAGATTTAGAAATCTAAAATGTTCGCACATTACATCTAGGGGGTGCCGTGAAAAACTGGTCGGCAGCATTGCAGTTGCTGACTGTTGGCTTTTATGTGCCACTGAGCCTTTTGATACCAACAGGAATAGGGTTTTGGCTCGACAGGAGAGGGTCTCACGAATTCCCTGTGTACACCCTCATTGGTCTTGGCATTGGCACACTAATAATGGTGTATGGAGTTTACCGTATGGTGCGCCCGTTTCTACAGGAGGCCAAGAGAGAAGAAAAAAAAGAGCAGGTTCGCCCACCGATAACGAAGAGCACAACTTTGTTAAATTCAAAGCAGAAAAAGGATAGAGAGGAAGGATAATGACCGGAAAAAAGCACAGAGGGAGCCTTTTAAAAATAATGGTGCTTGGCATTGCCCTTTTCGCTATGATTATTATCAGCTTTATCGGCAGTAAGGTGGGCAGTGGTATAGTTGGCTCTGAACCGGTGAGTTTCCTTGATGTTGAAGCCCCTAAGTATCACCCAGCCCCTGAAAGACCTCTCCCCAATCTTCCTATAACGAATACCATGATTACCGCATGGATCAGCATTGCGGTGCTGTTTGGTTTGTTTTTCATAGGCACCCGCAACATGAAACTCGTGCCCACCGGATTGCAAAATTTAATAGAGTTGATTGTGGAAGCAGCAGCAAACTTTATTGAGGACCCGGCAGGCGAGAAACATGGAAGATGGTTCTTTCCTGTTTGCACTACCATCTTTCTCTTTATTGTCGCCAATGCCTGGGTGAGCCTTATACCCGGCTTTGAGACCATTAGTATACATGGGGAACCCTTGCTCCGCAGTGCCAACACTGACCTCAATATCCCAGGAGCGCTTGCCGTGGTATCTTTCTGTTTTGTTGAGTACTGGGGGTTTAAGGCCAAGGGGGCTTCTTATCTGAAGACATTCTTTCACTTTGGCCCTCTGTGGGAAGCGCTGAAACTGATATTTACGGGTAACATCAAGGCTGGAGCAGGTGGTTTATTGAATGGTTTTGTAGCCGTTTTTGCTGGCCTGCTAGAAATACTCAGTCACTTAATACGCATGATGAGCTTTACCTTCCGTCTTTTTGGGAACATGACGGCAGGGATGATACTGGTTATGATAATGATCTTCCTTGTTCCATGGGTGCTTCCTACGATATTCTATGGCATGGAGGCATTCTTTGGCTTTGTTCAAGCCATGATATTTGGCGGCTTAACCTTGGGGTTTGCTTGCGCCGCAGTTATGGAAGAAGAATAGCGACGGATTTGTCTAAAGCAAGGAGTGGTCAAAAAATACAATTAGATTTTGCCCTTAGGGCAAGAAGGAGGTCGAACTCATGGAAATGTGGACAGATGTTGCTAAGCTAATAGGTGCAGGACTTGCTATAGGTCTGGGAGCCATTGGGCCAGGGGTTGGCATCGGCATCCTCGGTATGGGTGCCATGAATGCGCTCGGACGGAATCCTGAGGCCAGAGGGCCCATAATGACCAACATGATTTTGGGTGTTGCCTTTGCTGAGGCAGTGGCTATTTATGCCCTTGTTATAGCTATTTTGCTTATCTTTGTAGCATAATGCTTAATGGTGGAAAGGGAGAAAGGATAGCTCTATGGAAGGTTTCTTGGGGTTAACACTGCCGAGCTTTATCGGCCAGCTCATCAACTTTCTCATTTTGCTTGGGCTGCTCACCTTCTTTGGGTATAAGCCGATTCGCAAAATGCTGGATGAGCGGTCGAATAGGATAAAACAGAGCATGGAGCACGCTGAAGCCACAAAACGTGAATATGAGCAGGCTCAAGTGGAAGTGGAAAAGCAGATCAGAAAAGCACGCGATGAAGGGCAATCAATAATTGGGCAGGCAGCACAGGCAGGAGAAAGCGTTAAAGAAGAAGCCAGGAAAGAGGCTCGAAAGGAGGCCCAGGCTATTGCTAAGAGGACTCGAGCAGAGCTGGAGCGAGAGCGGGATAAGATTATTGATGAGTTGCGTAAGGAGTTTGTTGATACAGCTATCCTGGCTGCTGAGAGAGTGATCAGTGAAACCCTGGATAAGGGGAAGCATCGTCGGCTTATTGAGAAGACGCTCGAGGAAAGCGCTACCCTCAGTAGAAATTAGAGTCAAAAAATGCCCCGAGTAAATCCTGGTAAACGATATGCGCAAGCAGCCTTTGAGTTGGCATTGGAGAAGGGTGAACTGGAGAACTGGCAGGCGGACTTGAGCAAAGCTGCTGGTATAGCGTCAGACGCAGAACTGATGAGTCTACTGGAAAATCCTAAACTGCCTTTTAATACCAAAAAAACCCTTCTGGAAGAGCGGCTCGGGAAGGTAACTCCTTTGGTTCTCAATTTAGCCTGTCTTCTTATGAGCAGGGGCAAATTGAAAATTATTGGTAATGTCTCCCGGCAGTATGATCAATTGCTCGATGCTTATCACGGTATCGAACATGCTGAGGTCGCTACTGCTCTACCCTTGGATGATGAGGATAAGGCGAAACTTGCCAGTCGATTGGGTGAAATGGTTGGGCAGAAGATCATCATCGATGCCCAAACTGACCCATCCATAATCGGGGGATTCAGGGCCAGAATCGGTGATATGCTTATCGATGGGAGTATACACAATACATTAGAATCATTGAGGAAAAGTCTGATCGGAGCTGGCAGGTAATAGACAACGAAGTATTGCGCTGATAGGAGCAGATAGGAGGCACAGATGGCAGCGCGGGAGCAGGATATCGTTTCAATAATCAAAGAAGAGATTGAACATTTCGGCGTTACTGTAACTACGGCTAATGTGGGCACCGTGGTGGAGGTTGGCGATGGCATCGCCCGGGTTCATGGACTGAGCGCTGCGAAATACAACGAACTGTTGCAATTTCCCCATGACATTATGGGGTTGGCTCTCAATCTTGAAGAAGATAATGTAGGTGCCGTCATCCTGGGCGAATGTAGCAGTATTAAGGAAGGTGACGAGGTACGTGCGACCGGAAGGGTAGTTGAAATTCCAGTAGGCGATATCCTTATCGGAAGGGTGCTTGATCCTTTAGGACACCCTCTTGATGGCAAGGGACCGATTAAAGCAGAGAAAACACGGCCCATTGAGAGGGTGGCGCCAGGTGTTACCATGCGGGAGCCAGTGAATACCCCCATAATGACAGGTATCAAGGCTATCGATAGCATGATTCCCATCGGGCGTGGTCAGCGTGAGCTCATCATTGGAGACCGCTTTACTGGCAAGTCAGCCATTGCTATTGATGCCATAATTGCTCAGAAAGCCGAGGATGTTGTCTGCATTTATGTGGCTGTTGGACAAAAGACATCCAAGGTTGCCCAGGTAGTCGCTACCTTAGAAAAATACGACGCAATGAAGCACACCATTGTGGTGGCTGCTGATGCCTCTGACCCAGCACCCTTACAGTACATTGCACCCTATGCCGGCTGCGCAATAGGTGAGGAGTTTATGGAACACGGAAGGGATGTTTTGATTGTGTATGATGACCTTTACAAGCATGCCTGGGCATATCGTCAGCTTTCCTTGCTGCTCCGCCGTCCACCGGGCAGGGAGGCATATCCTGGAGATGTCTTCTACTTGCACAGCCGGCTTTTGGAAAGGGCAGCAAAGTTGTCTTCTGAACTCGGCGGCGGGTCACTTACCGCCTTACCCATTATTGAAACGCAAGCAGGGGACATGTCGGCTTACATACCCACAAACGTGATCTCAATTACCGATGGACAGATCTATCTGGAGCCTGACCTATTCAATGCTGGCATCCGCCCGGCAGCGAATGTAGGATTGTCTGTGTCTCGAGTGGGTGGTTCTGCACAAAGAAAAGCCATGAGGCAGGTAGCTGGTACATTACGGTTAGAGCTCGCTCAGTTTCGTGAGCTTCAAGCCTTTGCTCAGTTTGGCGCTGCAGATTTAGACAAGGCTACCAGGGACCAGTTAGAACGGGGTCGGCGAATCACCGAAGTATTGAAGCAACCCCAATACTCACCCATGTCTCTGGGAGAACAGGTAGCTATTCTCTATGCGGTAACGAAAGGCTTTGTTGATGACGTGCCTGCAGATAAGATCATATCCTATGAGGAGAACTTTCATAGGTTTATGAAAACCAGTCACCCTGACATAGCGAAAAGAATAAATGAGGATAAAGAGATAAAGCCTGACACTGAGGATGCGTTGCGGAAGGCCGTGTCAGAATTCAGCACAGGTACCACCTATTAGGCGTAGTGCCTTAGCCGTAAAATTCGTGTTTTTCTGGCACAAAATTTTTTGTAATTACATTGAACGATTGAAATTCTAAATCCTAAATCCGAAATTCGAAACAAATTCAAATGACAAAAACTCAAAACCCACAACAAGATGATTTTCCCAGTATTGGGGTTTTTTGCTTATTATTTAAGAGTCAATAATGTTTCAAACATTTCTTATTTGGATTTTGGGTTTGTTTCGTATTTCGATATTCGTATTTCGCATTTGATTCTGGCTTGTCCGGGTTAGGGAAATATATGATTAGCACGAGAATTCTTCGTCGGCGCATACAGAGTGTTGAGAACACCGCCAAGATCTGCAAGGCGATGGAGATGATTGCGACTGCCAAGATGAAGCGGGCTCAGGATCAGGCGCAGGCAGGGCGCCCTTATGCTGAGAAGATAGGCCAGGTCATTGCTGATCTCGCTGCCCATCCCCAAGTTGGTAGAGAGACTCATCCATTGCTCGAAAGGCGAGAGGTAAAAAAAATTGGCATAATTCATTTTACCACCGACCGTGGTCTGTGCGGTGGACTGAATGCCAATATAAATCGCCTGGTTGCGGGGTTTATTTTAGAACAAAGCGTGCCTGTCACCCTTATCACTATAGGGCGCAAGGGGCGAACATTTATGCTTCGTGCGGGGCAAAATATTCGTGCAGAGTTTACTGGGATGAAGGATAGACCTACATTACAGGAAACCCTGCCTATCTCTCGAGTCGTTATAGATGACTATAGCAGTGGCGAAATTGACCTGGTATATCTTGCCTATCCACGTTTTGTTTCTACCATGGTGCAACGGCCTACGATGGAGATTCTGCTTCCTGTTGAACCAGTGGAATTGCCTCCGTCACAGAGAGGGGAGTATATTTACGAGCCCAAGCCCAGCGTAGTTTTGAATGCGCTATTGCCCAGATTCGTGGAGATGCAGGTATACCACGCCATACTGGAGCTTATTGCCAGTGAGCAATCAGCACGGATGGTGGCTATGCGCAGTGCGAGTGATAATGCCCGTGATGTCATTGAGGATCTGACCCTAACGTTAAATAAAGCCCGGCAGGAGACTATTACTAATGAAATTTGTGACATTTGCGGAGGGGCTGAAGCTTTGACCAGATAAGGAGGTAATAGGTGGCAAAAGGGAAAGTAGTTCAAGTTATTGGCACAGTGATCGATATGGAATTCCCACCTGGTGAGCTACCAGCGATAAATAATGGGATTGTGATATCTCAGGATGGCACCCAGATTATTGTTGAAGCCCAGCATCATATCGGCAACAACTGGGTGCGAGGTGTTGCCTTAACTGCTACTGAGGGACTTCAGAGGGGTGCAGAGGCTGTGGATATGGGAACTCCCATAACGGTGCCTGTAGGGAAGGAAATATTGGGAAGGCTCTTCAATGTCTTTGGTGAGCCATTAGATAATCTCGGTGAGGTAAAGACTGATCTGCGTTATCCTATTCATCGCCCAGCGCCTTCTCTGGAGGAACAAGAGACGACGCCCCAGATGTTAGAGACAGGTCTTAAGATAATGGATCTGGTAACCCCCTTTACCAGAGGAGGGAAAGTCGGGGCATATGGCGGAGCCGGTGTGGGCAAGACAGTGGTCATCACCGAGCTCATTCGTAATATCGCCACCGAGCATGGTGGTTTCTCCGTTTTTGCCGGTGTAGGTGAAAGGTCCAGGGAGGGAAATGATCTGTGGCTGGAAATGCAGGAGTCCGGAGTTTTGGAACGGACAGTGCTGGTTTTTGGGCAGATGAATGAGAGCCCAGGTGTTCGTTCACGTATCGGGTTAACCGGCGTGACCATGGCAGAGTATTTCCGGGATGAGGAGGGGCAAGATGTTCTCTTGTTTATAGATAACATATATCGCTATGTGCTGGCTAACATGGAATTGTCCGCCCTTCTGGGACGCATGCCCTCGGCAGTAGGCTATCAACCAACCTTGGGGACCGATGTCGGTGAGCTGGAGGAAAGAATTACCACTACAAAAAAGGGATCAATTACCTCCTTTCAGGCTATCTATGTGCCAGCTGACGATTATACCGACCCTGGCATCGTAGCTACCTATGGCCACCTCGATGCCGTTGTTGCCCTGGAGCGGTCCATTGCTGAATTAGGGATTTATCCTGCTGTTGATCCCTTGACCTCTACGTCTCGAATACTTGACCCTGCTATTGTTGGTGAAGAGCACTATGAGGTGGCGCGAGGCGTACAGAGGACATTGCAGCGATATAAAGAATTGCAAGACATAATTGCCATCTTGGGCATGGAGGAATTAAGTGATGAGGATAAGCTCACAGTGAATAGGGCACGGCGTATTCAAAGGTTCTGTTCCCAGCCCTTTCATGTGGCTGAGCAATTCACTGGAATCCCAGGCAAATATGTGCCTGTCAAGGAAACAGTGCGTGGTTTTAAAGAGATTCTGGAAGGGAAACACGATGAGCTTCCTGAAGCCGCCTTCTATATGGTAGGCACCATTGATGAGGCAGCGGAAAAGGCTAAACAGATGAGTGAGGTATAATGGCTACGTTTAGGCTGGAACTGGTTACTGCAGAAAGAATGGTTTACTCCGATGATGTGGACATGGTGATCGCGTGGGGACTGGAGGGGCAGCTGGGCATTCTTCCCCACCACGCCCCTTTGATGACTATGCTTCAGCCCGGAGAGTTGATTATAAAAAAGGATACTGAAGAGACCTATATGGCAGTGAGCGGCGGGTTTCTTGAAGTCCGCCCCGATAAGGTGATCATCTTGGCTGATGCCTGTGAACGTGCTGAGGAAATAGATCTAGCTCGCGCAGAAGAGGCCAAACGGCGGGCAGGAGAAATCATGGAAGTCCCGTCACCGGAGACTGACAGCGCTGCAGCTGAGGCTGCACTTCGTCGGTCATTGGTCAGGTTAAAGGTGGCTAAAAAAACGCGCCGCAAACGAGGGCAGAGGCAGAGAAGCCTGCGGGAGTAATATTATGAAAGTATTTGCAGACAAGTTGATTGAAATCACCGAAACCCATGCAAAAGAAATTTCCGAACAGTGGTGCAAAGATATAAGGACAAATAACAGAACACCATCATATCATATAATACCGCAGGAAGACTGTGTTCTCCAGGCTGTAAGCTTTTATGAGAATTTGAGCCGCGTGTATTTTAGCAAAAGACCGAGCAGAGATTTATATGAGTATTTTGCGCAATATGCTGAAGACAGATATGATGAAGGCATTCCTTGCCCTGAGGCTATATATGCCCTCTTTATGATGAGAAAGCACATGTGGCTTTACGCTGATTCCCAGGCACTCTTTCTCACGCCTATGGATCATCTGCAGGCAATAGAGGCTCTTAATAAAACAATACGTATCTTTGACCTCGGCACCTTATTCGTTGCTCAAAAATATGATGCACTAAAAAAACGGGACGGATTTGTCTATTAACAATGATAAGTATTCAGCAAATGACCTTGACGCTTTGCTTCAAGGTTATAAATTGGAGAAACTTATCAGTTACATAAGAATTTCATAACCGACTATTTTAATTGCTAATTTTAAATTTGGGTTCTTAAGAGCCACCAGAGCACAATTTTCAATTTTCAATTTTCAATTGCCAATTGTTGTGTCTTGGTTCCTTTGTGGCAAGATGCCTTAGTAGTTACACAATAATAAAGTAAGTACCATGAAAATACTCGTCGTAGATGACGAAGTTATAGTCCTTGAGAGCTGCCAGGCGGTATTCGAGCTAGAGGGCTTTGAGGCACTGCTTGTCCCGAGTGCAGATAAAGCTCTTGAGGCAATGAAAAACAATGATTTCGATCTCTTGCTTATAGATATAAAAATGCCCAAAAAAGATGGTATGTATCTTATGAGAAAGATCAAGGAAAAATGGCCGGATATACCTATTATAGTTATGAGCGGTTATTATAAAACAGAGACCATTCAAGAATCTATTAAGATGGGAGCCGCAAGCTTTATTGCCAAACCATTTGAACCTGACGAACTCGTCAAAATAGTCCGTCAGGTTATTAAAAAGGAGGAACGACATGGAAAAAAAGAAAGCCCTCGTAATTGATGACGAACAGATCGTGTTAGATAGTGTTAGTGCATTACTTGTGGATGAGAACTATGAGGTAGATGTCTCGCTGAG
>JAFDDT010000096.1 GCA_019310725.1 Deltaproteobacteria bacterium
CCTCTATGGTAGTAGTCTTTTCTCCCTTGGCTGCCCTTATTGTATCGATTGCCCTTCCCAAAGCTGCCCTTTGTGATGCATAGGCCAGGGCTGTTTCTTTGGTGATCAGCCCATTTTTATAATGATCGGCAATGCATTGATCAAAGGTCATCATACCAAAGGCCTGACTTCCCTCAATAATCTCATAAAATGTCTTTTCCTCAGCTTCGCCATGGAGGATGAGATCTCTTACCCTGAGGTTTGAGCCTAATATCTCAAAGGCTGCTACTCGACTACCCCCGATTTGAGGCAGGAGCCTTTGGCATACGATCCACCTGATGGTGTCGGCCAGCCTGATTCTGACTTGCTTTTCCTCCTCTTTATCAAACATCCCTATAATTCTGTTGATCGTTGAACCCGAATCCACCGTGTGAAGACTGCTCAATACAAGATGACCGGTCTCTGCTGCACTAAGCGCTATATCTGCGGTCTCCTTGTCTCTCATCTCACCTACGAGAATGATCTTTGGTGCCTGGCGCAGGGCAGCTCTCAAGCCGGAAGCGAAGGTATCAAAGTCGGCACCTAGTTCCCTCTGGTTGAATGTGGACATTTTCTGCGAATGGACAAATTCTACCGGATCTTCAAGGGTAACCACGTGAACTGATTTTTTTTCATTTATCTCGTTCAGAAAGGCTGCCAAAGAGGTTGTCTTTCCGGTTCCGGTAGCGCCGGTAACCAGGATCAAGCCATTCAGCGTCTCGGTCATTTTGTAGAAGGTAGGAGGAAGCCTCATTTCTTCGATGGTAGGCACCCGGGATGGTAGTTGTCTCATAGCCACGGAAAACCAGCCCTTTTGTGAAAACACATTGACCCGCAAACGCGCCCTTCCAGCCAGCTGATAGGATAGGTCACAAGAACCTTGCGTTAAGAGTGTTTTGGTGAGTTTTCTATCATTTCTTATCATATTCAGGGCGATTATCTCGGTCTGGAAGGGTGTCAATTGGTCACCCAATATCTCAAAAGAGACAGGCTTCAGTTCACCCGCTGTCTCTACCTGAAACGGTCTGTCTACCGTGACATTTATGTCGGAGACATCCTCGTATGATTCGAGCATAACGCCCAATATGTGATCTATCTGCTGCTTTCTCATTTCTCTACCCCGTCACGGTTAGGCCTCGGTGAAGTCTGTTGGAGGATGTTTGAGGAATTGGACAAACTTACTCTTATCGTTACATTTTGCATAGGCCTCTTCTGCACTTACCGTCTTTTTGGTTAAAAGCTCCATGATGGCGTCATCAAGAGATTGCATTCCGTATTTTTTTCCCGTTTGGATAGCGGAGGGAATCTGAAATATTTTCTGTTCCCGAATCAGGTTTCTCACTGCTGGGGTGCCAATCATAATCTCGAGTGCAGCTACACGACCCATGTCACCTGGTCTTGCGTTTTGTCTTCTAAAAAGGCTCTGACATATCACCGCCCTGATGCCATCAGCCAAGGTGCTCCTCACCTGAGCCTGTTGGTCTGCGGGAAAAACCTCTATTACCCTGTCGATTGTCTTGGGAGCAGAGGATGTATGGAGGGTACTAAAAACAAGGTGCCCAGTCAAAGATGCCTCAATGGCAAGGTCAATGGTCTCAAGGTCTCTCATTTCGCCGACCATAATGATATCCGGATCCTCTCGAAGTGCTCCCCGCAGTGCCGCAGCAAATGACCGTGTGTGAATACCCACCTCACGGTGATTAATCATGGCCTTCTTGCTCACATGAACAAATTCAATGGGGTCTTCAACGGTAATAATGTGGTCTTTCCTGGTTTTATTGGCCTCATCTATTATGGCTGCCAAGGTGGTTGACTTTCCGCTTCCTGTTGGTCCTGTTACCAACACAAGTCCTCTGGGCAGTGTGGCGAGCTGTTTGATAACTGGTGGAAGCCCGAGGTCTTCGCAGGTGAGGATTTGACCTGGTATCTCTCTAAAGGCGGCAGCTATTCCGTTGTTCTGTTTAAAGAAATTGGCCCGGTAGCGTGCCAGACCCGGTATCTCATAGGCAAAGTCAACATCCCCTGTCTCTTCAAATACCTTAATTTTGTGCTCAGGTGTTATTTCAAACAGCATGGACTTGAGGGAATCGTTATCCAGAGGCTTATATTTTACCCTTTCGAGTTCACCCTTAACCCTCAAAATAGGTTGTTTGCCGGCAGCCAGATGAAGATCTGAGGCCTGCTGGTCATTCATAAGCTTGAAGAACGCATCAATTTGGGCCATGGCATCTCCCTTTTATTAAATCGATCCTTCCTGGTCTGAACATCGCTGTTGCTTATACCATATACCCCTTTTGGCCTTCAAACACAATCTTTTAGCTCCCTTTCAACTGGAAGGGAAAACCATGTCCCGGCTGCATGCTAACAGTGATTTTCATGTGGGTTTTCGATCTACGGATTGTATACCCTATTTTGAGCAATAGGCGTGCCAACGTGGACAGACCGCACCATACCTATGCAGTAGATCAAAAACATAAAGCATATCAATAGGATATGGAGTTTCATGAACTTCAACAAAAAACCTCAAAGCCTCTGTGAGAACAGTGGGAGACGAAAACGGATCTGTATGCCAAAACTTTGACAGGGTATACAAAGAAGATGGCGCATAATAGCCACAGAAGCACGACCGCGCCCACGGGACGTGGTTACTAACAGTGAAATGAAGATGGCCTTGACATGGGCTCAAACCTCAAATATAAAGGCCATTATTGGAAAAGAGCTCGCAAAATGACAGTAAGGGAGAGGAAGTGCTGTGAACAGAGAAAAGAGCATTACTATCAATGGAAAAAGGGTTTCTCTTGAAGCGGGAGAAACCGTTCTTGAGGTTGCCCAAAGAAACGGTATTGATATCCCGACCCTCTGTCATATCAAGGGATCGATACCTACAGGGGCCTGCAGGATATGCGTTGTTGAGGTTAAGGGTGCTCGAAATCTCCTTCCTGCTTGTGCCACACCTGCTACGCATAATATGGATGTTGAAACAGAATCGGAACGAGTGATACAGTCCCGGAGGATGAATATAGAACTCCTTCTGGCCTCTGGTAACCATAACTGCCTTACCTGTGAGGCTAATGGTGACTGTGTTCTTCAGGAGTTGGCCTACCGATATCGGGTGGAGGTCGTTAGATTCCCAGAAACCCCGGCCAGATACGCAACTGAGACTGGCAACCCCCTAATCATCAGGGATTTTTCCCGCTGCATCCTTTGTGGCCGGTGTGTTCAGGCGTGTAATGAGGTTCAGGTCAATAACGCCATTTCGTACGGATACAGAGGAACTGCCTCGAAGATTGTGGCAAACGGTGACCTCCCCTACGATGAATCCGACTGTGTGTTTTGCGGAGAGTGTATCCGGGTTTGTCCGGTAGGTGCCTTGATAGAGAAACCGAGCCGTTTTCAGGGACGACCGTGGGAGGCTCGCAAGGTCAAGACAACCTGTCCTTACTGCGGTGTAGGCTGCCAGATAGATTTACATATAAAGGATAACAAGATCGTCAAGATAACAGGAGCAGAAGATGTTCCACCGAATTTTGGCAGCCTCTGCGTTAAGGGTCGTTTTGGGTACGACTTTATCAATAAGCCCGAAAGACTCACCGTTCCCCTTATCAAGGAAGACAGTCAGTTCAGAGAGGCATCCTGGGATGAGGCCCTTTCTTTGGTGGCCGAGAGATTGGGTGAAATAAAATCAAAATCTGGCCCTGACTCCATAAGCGTTTTTAGCTCGGCAAAGATTACCAATGAGGAAAACTACCTGGCTCAAAAGTTTGCTCGGGCAGTGATCGGCACAAACAACGTTGATCACTGTGCCAGGCTCTGTCATGCCTCAACCGTTGCGGGGCTGGCCATTGCCTTTGGGTCAGGGGCCATGACTAATCCCATAGCGGATATAGAAAAATCAAAACTTATTCTGGTTACAGGTTCAAATACGACCGAAGCTCACCCCGTTATTTCATCCATAATAAAAAGGGCCGTTGTATCTGGTGCAGCCAGCCTCATGGTAATTGATCCTCGAAGGATTCCTCTCACCAAATTTGCCACCCTCTGGCTCAGGCAAAATCTGGGCACCGACGTGGCGTGGATCAATGGCATGATGCACGTAATCATAAGAGAAGATCTCTATGACCGCGCTTATGTTGAGCAAAGGACTCAGGGATTTGAGGCCCTCAAGAAAACGGTTGAGAAATATACGCCTGAATATGTGGCCACAATCACCGGGATCCCCGCCGAAGACCTGATAAAAGCAGCGAGGATGTATGCCAGTGCTCGTCCTGCCTCAATATTTTTTGCAATGGGAATAACCCAGCACACCACCGGTACCGATAATGTGAAATCGATAGCAAATCTGTCCATGCTCTGTGGTAATGTTGGTGTGCCTGGAGGAGGAGTAAATCCCCTAAGAGGGCAGAATAACGTTCAGGGCGCCTGTGATCTTGGCGCCCTTCCCAATGTGTATAGCGGATACCAGCAGGTTGGTAATCCGGAAGTCAGAGAAAAAATGGTAAGGGCCTGGGTTGTTAAAGACCTTCCTGTATCCCCTGGATTGACTGTAACGGAAACTGTAGAAATGGCCGGACAAGGCAAAATTAAAGGACTGTATATTATTGGAGAAAATCCCCTCATCTCAGACCCTGATCTGAACCATGCTGAAAAATCGCTGAAAAAACTCGAGTTCCTGGTAGTCCAGGACATATTCCTCACAGATACTGCAAGGCTGGCCGATGTAGTATTGCCTTCGTGCTCTTTTGCAGAGAAGGATGGAACATTTACTAACACGGAAAGAAAGGTTCAAAGAGTCCGAAAGGCTGTCAACCCGCCGGGCCAGGCAAGGCAGGACTGGGAGATAATATGCGACCTGTCCTCCAGGATGGGCTATCCAATGGCATACGAAGGCCCAGAGACTATAAATGAGGAGATGAACAGTGTAACACCCTCATATGGCGGAATATCTTACAAACGCCTGGAAAAAGAGCGCCTCCACTGGCCATGCCCTACGGACGATCATCCAGGAACCCCAATACTTCATGTCGGCAAGTTTACAAGGGGAAAGGGAATTTTTCATCCAATCGACTTCATCCCGCCTGCAGAATTACCGGATGAAGAATATCCCCTTTATCTAACTACAGGACGTGTTTTGTATCATTTCCATACAGGCACGATGACCATGCAATCTGAGGGTCTCAATGACCTGGCTCCAGAGTGCTTTGTAGAAATCTCATCAAGGGACGCCCAAGATTACGGTGTGGGGGAAGGGGATTTCCTGAGGGTCCGCTCTCGCAGGGGAGAGATTAGGGCAAAGGCGCAGATTTCTGACGAGGTAATAAGAGGGACCGTGTTTATCCCATTTCACTTTGCCAAGGCAGCTGCTAATAGGTTGACTATTGCTGCCCTTGATCCGATTGCCAAGATACCAGAATTTAAGGTCTGTGCCGTGAGTATTGAAAAGGCACAGTAACTGTTTACACTAGGTGTTTATATAAGCTAAGATCTTGACATTTGTGTCAAGTTTTATCATTGAAATGAAACCAAGATTTTAAAGGAGCTTTGAAATCCGAAGTCCTAATATCTAAATACTAAACAAATTCCAAATTCAAATGCTATAAATACAAAACCATTAAATAGTTCCTTGCCAAACTCCAAACATGTTTTGGTCATTTCGATTTTGATATTTGATATTGTTTAGAGTTTAGAATTTAGGGCTTAGTATTTTTTTACGGCCTGCCTCGTAGGTTTGAGGCAGGGCTTCACTAGACTATCGACCTTCAGAAAGTCGGCTGGAGGGCTACGCACTATAATATGAGAATGTTACCAGGCAGAAACATTGAGAGATGAGACATGAAAGAAATCACAGAGGAGATGTGGACTGAGATCGACAGGATCATCGACCGGAACCAGGGAAAGCCTGGAGCGCTCATACCGGTTCTGGAAGAATGCCAGAACGTTAGTGGGTATCTGCCCATGGAGGTGCAGCAGCGGATCTCACAGGGCCTCGGCATCCCCGGAAGCACCGTGTATGGAGTGGTCACCTTCTATTCCTTTTTTACCATGGTACCGCGGGGCAGACACACCATCAAGGTGTGCCTGGGAACTGCATGCTACGTGCGAGGAGGAAAGGAGAACCTCGACTTCTTGCAGCGAGAACTGGGCGTTGAGGTCAAAGGCACAACGGAAGATCTCAGATTCTCCTTAGATTCGGTGCGGTGTCTGGGTGCCTGCGGCATGGCCCCAGCCATGGTCGTGGGTGAAGATACCTATGCCCAGGTCGCTAGGAAGAACATTATGGAGATTCTGGATCGATACGAGTAAGGGAGCATGGAATGGGGAACATAACCAGGGATCAGCTAGAGGAGATCAAGGCAGCAGGGAAACACACGGTTGCGCTCCGCTCAGACACGGTGCGGATCAGCGCTCATGGCGAAAAACACCTCATGATATGCGGCGGCACCGCCTGTAAGGCCAGCAGAAGTGAACTGGTGCGGGATGCCCTGAAACGTGAGATCGAAAACCACGGCCTCTCAGAGCGCTGTATGCTGGTAGAGACCGGAAACGATGCCTTTGCCACCCTGGCTCCGGTGATGGTGATCTATCCAGAGGGCATCTACTATGTGCACCTGAGCCCTGAAGATGCAGAAGAGATCGTCACCCAGCACCTCGTCGAGGGTACCCCGGTAGAAAAGCTGTTTTATCAGGACCCGACCACCGGCACCCCGATCCCCCGGATGATGGATATTCCATACTTTGCTCACCAGAAGCTGATCACCTTACGAAACTACACCCTTATTGACCCTGAGAACATCGATGATGCCATTGCCCGGGATGCTTACCAGGGAGCAGCACAGGCACTGATCGATATGCGTGCCGAGGAGATTATCACTGAACTCAAGGTTTCAGGGCTCAGAGGTCGGGGAGGAGCAGGATTTCCCACCGGACTCAAGTGGGAGTTTGCTGCCAAAACCACGAGTGACACAAAGTATGTTCTGTGCAATGCCGATGAAGGTGACCCCGGGGCATTCATGGACCGCAGCGTACTCGAGGCAGATCCCCACGCTGTTATCGAGGGGATGATCATTGCGGCCAGGGCCATTAATGCCCACAAGGGATACATTTACTGCAGGGCAGAATATCCCCTTGCCGTCAAGAGATTGGGTATCGCGCTGGACCAGGCCCGAAACTACGGGCTGTTGGGTACCGATATCCTCGGGAGTGGTTTTGGCTTTGACCTGGAGATTTATCAGGGAGCAGGTGCCTTTGTGTGTGGCGAGGAGACTGCTCTGATGACCTCTATCGAAGGCAAGCGAGGAATGCCCAGACCCAGACCGCCGTTTCCCGCCAAGGCAGGTTTGTGGGGAAAACCAACGGTTTTGAATAATGTTGAAACCCTGGCCAATGTGCCCCAGATTATTATAAACGGGGGTGAGTGGTATGCAGGCATAGGTACGGAGGGAAGCAAAGGCACCAAGGTGTTTGCCCTCTCAGGAAAGGTAAACAACAGTGGCCTGGTAGAGGTTCCCATGGGAATGCCGCTAAAGGATATTATCTACGACATTGGTGGTGGGGTGCCCGGCAATAAACGATTCAAGGCAGTGCAGCTGGGCGGACCCTCAGGGGGATGCATTCCAGCAGAACTGCTTGATACCGTTACCGATTATGAGGTCATATCCAGGACAGGTGCCATTATGGGTTCTGGTGGTATGGTGGTGATGGATGAAAATAACTGCATGGTAGATATTGCCCGGTTTTTTATAGAATTTTGTCAGGAAGAGTCATGCGGCAAATGTACCCCATGCAGGGAAGGAACCAAACGAATGCTGGAGTTACTCACCAAGATAACCGAAGGGCGCGGTGAGATCGCTGATCTAGGCATTTTGAAAGAGCTTGCAGAGATGGTTAGGGACTCTTCCCTGTGTGGCTTGGGCCAGACTGCTCCAAATCCGGTGTTATCAACGCTGCGGTATTTCAGGCATGAATACGAGGATCATATCCTGGAGCAATACTGCGAGGCAGGGATATGCGCTGAGCTATTCACAGCCCCGTGTATTAATGCCTGCCCCCTCGGGCAGATGGTTCCCGGATATATCTCTTTGGTAGAGGAGGAGCGGTTTGAGGAGGCAATCCGGTTGATACGGCAGACCAATCCCATACCCGGCATCCTGGGCCGTGTCTGTAACCATCCGTGTATGGATGTGTGCGTGAGGGAGCAAACCGATGAGCCCATCAATATCCCAAAGATCAAGCGGTTTGCCGCCGATAGGGCCCGAGAAGAGGGAATCACCGTCCAGTTTCCCACGGCACAAGAGAAACAAGAGACGATTGCCATAGTGGGCGGGGGCCCCGGTGGCTTAGGGGCAGCGTATTACTTGAGGCTCATGGGATATCAACCGACCATTTTTGAGGAACTACCCAAACTGGGTGGGATGCTTCGGTATGGCATCCCTGCCTATCGCCTGCCGCGGGATATCTTGGATGAAGAGATTGATGCTATCATTGCTACTGGTGTCACGGTCAAAACTGGGGTCAAGGTGGGCCGCGATATTACCCTCGAAGAGCTGAGAAGAGGCTTTGATGCCCTTTTTATCGGTATCGGTGCCCACAAGAGTCAGCGCATGGGAATAGAGGGAGAGGAGCTTGCAGGGGTGCACGGGGGTGCAGAATTCCTGCGCCAGGTGGAGCTCGGTAACCCCCGTGAGATTGGGAAAACAGTGGGGGTCATCGGTGGCGGCAATGCTGCCATCGATGTGGCCCGGACCTGCAGGAGAATGGGAGCAGCGGTCACCATCCTCTACCGCAGGGAGCGTAAGGATATGCCGGCATCGGCTGAAGAGGTCGAAGATGCGCTTGCCGAGGAAATTACCTTGAAAACACTGATGCTGCCCAGTGCTATTACAAAAGCAAACGGAAAACTCGCCCTTACCGTGCAACAGTGTAAGCCCGGTGAGTTTGACACGGGCGGAAGGAGATGGCCCGTTCCCCTTTCGGATAAAACCACTACAGAAGAGTATGATACCATTTTTGTTGCCATTGGACAGGTGTCTGATCCGGGTTTTCTGAAAGACGTAGATCTCAAGAAGGGCCGGATTACCGTAGATCGGCGCTCCCTCAAGACCAACCTGGATGGGGTGTATGCCGGTGGTGATGCCGTAACTGGTCCAGCCCTGGTGGTTGATGCCATGGCAGCGGGAAAACGGGCTGCCATTGCGATTGACCGGGAGCTCTCAGCGAAACGGGGAGAGAGACCTCATGAGGAACGATATGAGAATATCCCGATTACCATGAAGGTTCCTGGAGAGATTGTTTCTCAAAAGATGGCTCGGACACCCACAGTTTCCTCTAAAGAACGGATCAGGGATTTCAGAGAGGTGGAACTTGGCTTTGATACCAAAACCATCAGAGAGGAATGTCGGCGCTGTCTGAGGTGTGATGTGAAGGTTGAGTGAGGGTAACCCTTTTTGTTTTGTTGGTTTATGAGGCTCGAATAGAGAAGACAAACCCGCAGCAGGCAACTTAGAAAGAGAATAGCATTTGATAAAGGGGCACTCTCGATACTTAAGCAGGACGAAAAAACAGTCTACTTTTAATTCTTTGGTGACATTCAATTTAAACAACTTGACTTTTGTGGATAAAAAAGCAAAAGTGTAATAAATTCATGAGGGCTCGCCTTTATGTGCGAGCTTTTTTCGTTCTGAAGGAAAGATCTGTTTGTCAAGAGTGACATCCTGAAGTTTGGAAACATGAGAAATAATTTGAAAGGAGGGTGCCACTATGACTAATGGAACCGTAAAGTGGTTTGATGAGCGCAAGGGCTTCGGCTTTATTGAGCAAGAAGATGGTCCTGATGTATTTGTTCATCATTCAGGAATCAATGCGGTCGGCTTTAAGTCCCTTAATGAAGGCGATGAAGTTACTTTTGACATTGAGCAGGGGCAAAAAGGCCCTGCTGCAGTAAATGTCACTGTAGCTTAGCTCATTGTTCTTAGGAAAAGGGCATTCCATCGATTTAGGATGGGGTGCCCCTAGCATTATGGTTACGAGATCAAATCAATAAATTAACCTAAAAAATTTTTGAAATGAGTAGGAGGTTAGAATGAATATCTATGTAGGCAATTTGTCCTATGAGGCCACCGAAGAGGATTTGAAACGGGCCTTTGAGGGCTTTGGGCAGGTCGAATCTGTCAACATTATTAAGGACAAGTACAGTGGCAGATCAAAAGGATTCGGATTTGTGGAGATGCCTGCTAAAGATGAAGCCCAGTCCGCAATCAACGAACTGAACGACACAGAGCTTAAAGGACGAACACTTAAGGTTAATGAGGCTCGCCCTCGCTCTGAAAGTGGCGGCGGTAGAGGAGGATATGGTGGTGGTAGAAGGGGAGGAAGCCGAGGTGGGGAACGGCGTTTCTAATGAAGCTCCCTGCAGTAAACTGCAGGGTTACGCTGGCGAAGGCGAATAAACCAACTCGAAGATGAAGTCTGACATCTCTCAACGGGTCATCATATAATTATGGGGTATAGTTGAGAGTCGGCATCAGGCCTAAATATTGGAAAAAGCAGGATCATGGCTAAACGCAATACTTATGGCTTTAAAAAGCATGATAAAGAGCTTAAGCGAAAGAAGAAAGCGAAGGAAAAGCTGGATCGGCGTCAAGGGAAGAAGAACCAAGCTGCCAACGTTGACAAGCAGTAGTTCGACGATCGAATGACGGGATATGAGTACTTAAACCCCTTTGGATTATGTATAGCTGCTATGATCCTTGAATCCATCGATTTTCAATGTTTCTTCTGGTAGTCTTAATAAAATCTGGTGCCCCCATTTTCAAGGGTTCGATAAGTAGGTTAAAATTTGGCTGGAGTACAAGCTACTGCCATGAATGGAAAGCCCCCGACAAGTCTCCCAGCTCGCGATTACCATACGTAACATCTACAAACTGGATGCAACATTTCTAACTCCTCAACTCCACGTAGTCCTAATCCATCGCATATTTCAATCGGAATTCATCATCGGATCCCCACGAAATATCGTATGGTTATATCAAAGCGTCCAGCACAGAGCTGTCAGGGCTTGCCATGAGACGTGACTTCCCGTGCTTCCTGATCAAGCAATACTTTCCTCTACTCGATTCAATTCTTGAATGAACCTTCAATCATTCTTGAATGAACCTTCAATCCCTCTGGAATAGGGAAAACGGGGTGTCCACACGAATCCCAATTCATCTGCATGGACCTTACCACTCCGCCGCCTCCATGCCATGAAAAGCCCGCATAAACTGTTCGGTAGTTCTTTAACCCAGATTTTGCAGTAGGCATCGTAGCGAGGCACAAGAAACCTTAGCGAAACGAGCAGTTGGAGAGATTTTGGCCCGTAGGCATATTCATAAATATGTCCAGGACCAAAATCTCGAAACAAGCGTTGCAGCAAGATTTCTAAAGCCGCAGTAGATGGCTACTGCAAAATCTGGGTTTAATACGTCATCAAGGGCGATGGGGTTAATGTCTTTTCAACCGTTAACCACGAGACTTTGAGTTGAAAATGAAGCTTCCTGCATTAAACTGCAGGGTGTTTCTGGCGAAGGCGAACAAAAAGAAATTCTGGTTGACAATAGGTTGACAATAATATCACCTGGAATATAGGCTCTTACTTTAGCAGTCTGTCACACAGGGAATTGGCGGCGTTGCTGACCCAGAGACTATTAGCAAGCA
>JAFDDT010000004.1 GCA_019310725.1 Deltaproteobacteria bacterium
ACGGGGGAGCTTTGATGAGGTTGAACGGGGGTTAGATGAGCAGTCAGCTACCAAAGAGGCAGCACGGTGTCTGAGGTGTGGGCTGATCTGTTACCGGAAGGAGGGAGGGAGTTAAAAGGGGGTCTATCACATTTTAGCCTTGCAAAAGTGCCATTATTCAGGTAAAAAAATAGAAGTGAAATGAAAGGAGGCACAGAAGTCCATGAGAAAAAAGATCTACTTTCTGGTTGGAGTTATTTTCTGTATAGCCCTTTTTACAGGTGTGGGCATCCTGAAAGCCACAGATATCCCGGATGAAATCTGTATTAAATCAGATGCATTTAAGGCACACAAAAAAGGGCCGGTCGAATTTAGTCATAGAAAACATATCACGGACTATAAGATTGCCTGCGCGGAGTGCCACCATGTATACAAAGACGGAAAAAATGTCTTTAAGGAAGGAGATCCTGCGCAGAAATGCTCAGAATGTCACGATCCGGCACAATCAAAAGGTAAGGTAAAGAAATTAATGCTGGCCTACCACAAGAACTGTCAGGGCTGTCACAAGGGTTTGGAAAAGGCTGGTAAACCCGCAGGTCCTACAAGGAAATGTAACGATTGCCACGCAAAGAAACAATAATCTACGTCTGACACGAAACTTCCGTTGAGAGAAAATAGAAACTGCCGCTCTTTTGTGATTATGAAAGAGCGGCAGTTTTTGATCTCTAGCCTTTACTCCTCAACTTCTGTTACAGTAATAGCCTCAGACTCGCAAGCCTCTACACAGCTCTCACACCCAATGCATTCCTCTTCATTGACGGGCACTGATTTCTCATCCTGCATCTCAAAAACATCTGACGGGCAAACATCGACACACTCTTCGCAACCAACGCATTTCTCGCTATCGACTTCTACCTTATACATGGCCTAATCCTCCTTGGTTAAATGGGTCAAATCGCTTTTTTGCAGGCTATTTAACAAAGCGATTCAGAGGTGTCAAGGGAAAAACTGAGGGTTATCTACTGAAATTTCATGTGGAGTTTTCTGGATCTAGGTCCATCAAACTCACAAAAGAAAATTCCCTGCCACGTACCTAATTTGAGGTGCCCGGATTCAACCAAAACCATTGCTGAATTCCCCACCAGGCAACTTTTGATATGGGCAGCGGAATTGCCTTCTCGATGCCGGTAGGCGGCCTCCCAGGGCACCAGTTTATCCAGTGTTGTCTGGATATCAACAGCCACACTTGGATCAGCACTCTCATTGATTGTTGTTCCGGCTGTAGTGTGGGGCACATAGAGAAAGCACACCCCATCCTTCAGACCTGATCGCTGTAACTCCTCCTCTACCTTGGCGGTAATATCTATCATTTCCGAGCGATCTCTTGTCTTGATACCTATTGTTGAAACCATGAAGCGCCCCTTATGCCAAGTTCTCCTTTCTTTTCCTCAGCTGCAACCTGATCACCGAATCCTTCTTCCTTGAAATACACAGTAATTGTCTCGTTGCCCGATGTCTCCCATTCCTTCGCCACATAATTGGCCTTTACCTGTACCTCTCGTTGTTTCTCTCCCCTGCCCACAAGCACAGCCTGCTCAACCTTCTGTGGCCTGCCGAAATCTATCGACGCATCCAAGGCCGGCCTTATGGTCCTGCCGGGAAACAGGACATCGTCTACCAAGATAATTATTCTATCATCTATGGAAAAGGGAATCTTCGTGCTCCCAAGTTTTGGGTTAAGGCCGATCCTCGTCCAGTTGTCCCGATATAGATTAATATCCAGCACGCCAGCTGGTAGTTCCTCTTCGTGTAACTTTGTAATCTCCCGGCGCAGGCGCTGAGCCAAAAAAGCTCCTCCACTCGTGATTGCAATAAAACAGGTAGCTTTTCAGGACTCACGCCTCGAATTTATCTGCTTCGCGATCCCTTTCAGGGCTTGTTTGATCTCCTTTTGATCAGGTATAATTTTACTATTCTCTTCTAAATTCATTACCCTTCCTCTTCTCCAAAAATAACTTCTATATATCAAAGAATAATCAAAGGTCAAACAGTTTTATCCAAGTTGTGCCATGAATTTCAAGAATAACCCCTCCTGATTGCCTTGACTTTAGAAGGTTTTGATTTTAGTATGCCGTACTAATGAACGACCCTAGATTACCAAAAAATCCTGAAGACTTAGCACCAATCCTCGATTATTCCTTTGAAGACAAAAAGTTACTGTCTCAGGCCTTCCGGCATCCTTCTTACGTTTATGAAAAGGATGATCCTAGAGTATCAGATAATCAGAGATTAGAGTTTCTTGGCGATGCAGTTATCAACCTTGTTATCAGCCATCTGCTCATGGAATCCTTTCCTGAAATGAAGGAAGGAGAGCTGTCCAAATACAGGGCTTCTCTGGTAAGTGAAAGCGGTCTCTACCCTATTGCCTGTGATTTGCAGATAGGAGATTATCTCCTGCTGGGAAAGGGAGAGGAGCGAACCCAGGGCAGAAAAAAACCATCTATCCTAACTGATGCCCTTGAGGCCCTTATTGGAGCAGTTTATCTTGATGGCGGTTTTAGTGTTGCTCTCAGGGTAATAGCAAGACTCTTTAGCCCTTTATTGGATAAGATCAGCCTTGGTAACTCATTTATTGACTATAAAACAGACCTGCAGGAATACTCACAAGAGGCTGTTCAATCAACTCCAGAATACCGGCTTGAAAAGGAAACTGGTCCAGACCACAATAAGACCTTCTATATAGCAGTGTACCTGAGAGGAAAGTTAATGGGTAAAGGAAAGGGAAAGAGCAAAAAGGAGGCCGAACGCGAAGCAGCAAAGGAGGTCTTGGCTTGTCTAAGAAAATAAAAGGCCACTTTATCATACCCATATTTATCCCACACCAGGGCTGTCCCCATAGATGTGTTTTCTGTCAACAAAAAACCATAACCAATCGCTCAGAAAGCGTTTGCACAGCAGATGATATTACAAATCTAATAGAGCGAGCTGTACAGTCAAAACGCTTTCCTAATCAAAAGCCAATAGAGGTCGCCTTTTATGGTGGTACCTTTACGTCTCTACCAGCTGCCTCCATGAAGAACATGCTAGATGCTGTAAGGCCTTTCTTGGAAAAAGGCGTCATACAATCTGTCCGTCTCTCTACAAGACCAGACGCTCTGGATGAAAAGAGACTTGATATCCTTGAATCTTATGGCGTATCAACCGTAGAGCTTGGGGTACAATCCATGGGCGACCAGGTTTTACTCCTTTCTAATCGAGGGCATACATCACGTGAAACCGTTGATGCGTTCAGAGCGCTGAAAAATAGAGGATTCAATGTCGGGGCACAACTGATGCCTGGCTTGCCAGGAGACTCTCAAGAGCTATTCCTGGAAACCATTGACAAGGTTATTTCCCTGAAACCTGATATGGCCAGGCTTTATCCAACACTTGTAATACGGGGAACAAGACTGGCACAATGGTACAATCAAGGAAAATTTACCCCAATGGGGCTTGACGATACCATTGGTCTCTGCAAAGAGGCCTGCATCCGATTAGAAAGTGCCGGGATTCCCGTCATCAGAATCGGGCTCATGTCTTCCCCATCCCTGCTCAAGAAAGGGGAGATTGTTGCGGGACCATGGCATCCATCTTTAGGATTTCTGGTCCGATCTGCCATTCACCTTGCAAAAGTGAAACCTTATCTACCCACCATGAAAAAGCCAAGGAATATTGTACTCCATGTGCCTAAAAGGGACATACCATTAATCAGGGGTCACAAAAAGAGCGGAATAAGGCAAGTCGAAGCTATGACAGGAGGCGTGATAAAAGAAATTATCTCCGACGATTCGGTCCCTTGTGGAAAGGTAGCCTTCGAGATTGTATAGTATCCATGAATAATTCCTCCAGGTGCTTTCCCTGAATTGTGGCGTTTTCAAAAGAGACCCTCTCCTGCCACTGGATTCCAACACGTGCTTAAGTCTCGATATATAATAGCGAAGCTCCTCCTCAAACCGACGAGATACGATGTCAGTAGGAAAATACGAAATACTAAGTAACGTTTATGGGTTACGGTGGAGCCTGTCCCGACTATACTGTCGGGGATGCCCGTTTCGTTTTTCGGTAACGTCATTAGTGTTTTCATTTCCACGTTACCTTGACCGTTGCCGATACGGGCTTCGTTACCCTGACCCTTACCCTAATAAACGAGCAAAAACTTGCCATTAATCCACCTGGATAAATGTTAAGTAGGTTATGTAGACATCTGGATCTTCTCAAGGGCAGAAGAAACAGAGGTTGTGGTGGGTGCTAGTTACTCCTCGTGACAACAAATTGATTTAACTGGAAGAGGCATTCCTTTATTGGCGAGTCAGGAAAGAGGCTGAGGCACTGGGCTGCACGATCTACATACTCTCGGGCATCGTAACGGCATCTCGCAATGGCACCGTTACCCCTTACTAGTTCAGTTACCTCCCGGTAGTCATGCTCTAAGGCATCTCCGGCTTTAAATAGATCCTCTAGCCTCTTTCGCTCCTGTTGCGGGAGGCAGGTTAGGGAATAGATCAGCGGAAGGGTAATCTTACCCTCTCTGAGGTCGCTGCCCATGGGTTTTCCGGTCTCCTCCACCGTAGCGGTATAATCAAACACATCATCGATAATCTGAAAGGCAATCCCCATATTGAGCCCAAAGTCCTTAAGCGATTGAATATCGGCCTGCTCTGCCCCGGCCACGATACCGCCACTAGCGCAGGCAGCCGACATGAGTGCCGCTGTCTTAGCCGTAATGATACCCACATATTCTTTCCTAGTTAGGCCCCAATTATGGGTATTTACGAGCTCCAACACCTGGCCCTCAGTCATCCGTGTGGCGGTATCAGCTAGGATCTTTAAGAGCTCGATGTGCTTTTTTTCAACAACCATCTTGGAGAATTTGGAAAAGAGAAAATCACCCACCAGGATTGCCATGGGGCTTCCCCACAGCTTATTGGCTGATGCCTTTCCCCGACGCATCGGGGCGTTATCAATGACATCGTCGTGCAGGAGGCTTGCCGCATGCAGACACTCAAAGATGGTCGAAAGGGTGTACCTGTCACGGTCAGTGTAGTTGCAGAGCTCACAGGAGAGGACAAAAAACAGAGGCCTGAGCCGCTTGCCGGTACCAAGCAAGCTATACTGCGCAACCTCCTCTATGAGCGACACATTAGAGGTGAGCACCTTGCTCAATTCTTCGTCGATCCGCTCAAAGTAGGGGGTGAGCTGTCTTAAAACTGTGGATTCCTCGCTCATGGTCTCTTGGCTAGTCTTTTCCTCCGAAACAGATTATCTACTGTTCATAAAAAGATAGCTAAATGATGCATGGTTGTCAAACCAATTATGCGTGTGTGTGGACGATTAATCCGACAAGACACCACAGGATCGTTATCTTTGGGATCATATTGATCGATGTCATCCAAAATTTGTTTGCGCCTACTTGATAGCCCAATACCCCTCGCTGCCTGGAAATGACAGACTCACAAAATAACTTATAAGCTCCAGATTATTTACTATTGATATTGCGCTTTTTTTCTTATAGGGTCTTAGAGAGTTTTATTTGATAGCAAAGAATATGCGAGCTGAAATGAGCCAGCCAGAGCTGGAGAAAAGATTTCTCCCTTTTGCAAGAAAGATGTCAGACGAGGGCATACCTCCTCTCATTATCGATACCTTTAAGTTTTACTATGGGAAGCTTCTGAGTGGGGAAAGGGGGTTTATATCCAGAGACGACATTGTTCCGGTTGGAAAAGATGAGATAGCTGATTTGGAGACGCTAAACAGATTCACCGAAGAGGGAGTCCGGGCATTAAAGGAGGCGGTAATAATCAAACTGAACGGCGGCTTGGGAACGAGTATGGGCCTGTCAAGGGCCAAGTCCCTTATTGAGGTAAAGGATGGATACAACTTTCTCGACATTATTGCGAGACAGGTTTTGAGCCTCAGAAAAGAACATGAAACAGACATACCTCTGGTACTCATGAACAGTTTTAGTACTGATGAGGATAGTACAAAATTTCTTGAGAGATACCCTGAACTGGGCTCTGACATCCCGCTGTCGTTTCTGCAAAATAAATTTCCAAAGGTCCTTAAACAAGACCTCAGCCCTGCAGTTTGGCCCTTGGACCCAGATTTGGAGTGGAATCCGCCTGGGCACGGGGACATTTATTGTGCATTGATCACCTCTGGCATGCTGGACAAGCTGATTATGAGAGGCTATCAGTACGCCTTTATCTCCAACTCCGACAACCTCGGGGGCACAATGAATGTGGCAGCACTCGGTTACCTAGTCTCCAACGACTTTCCTTTTATGATGGAGGTTGCGGAGAAGACAAAAGCAGACACCAAGGGCGGACACATAGCCCGGCTGCGGCAGACTGGCGGACTTGTTCTCAGAGAGATAGCCCAGTGTCCTGAGGAAGAGATAGGGGAGTTTCAGGATATAGAGGTGTATAAATATTTCAATACAAATAATATATGGGTCAATCTCGTATTTCTAAAAGACCAGCTAAAAGAGCCTGGAAACATTTTTAAATTACCGGTCATTGTCAATCCGAAGAGAATTAGTTCTAGAGATGACTCATCCCCCGAGGTTTACCAAATCGAAACGGCTATGGGCTCTGCTATCTCGATTTTTGAAAGGTCCGCAGCTGTAAAGGTACCAAAGACACGATTTGCTCCCGTCAAAAGGTGCCAAGACCTTGTTGCACTCATGTCGGATTGCTATGTGATGACAGAAGACAGCGGGGTTATACAAAACCCTCAAAGGCGACTTGGGGATATAGAGATCGATCTCGATGATAGGTATTACAGAAAGATAGACCAATTGCAGGAAAGATTTCCCCATGGTGTCCCCTCACTGGTTGATTGCAAATCGTTCAAAGTGGAGGGAAATGTTTACTTTGGGAGGGGAATTGTGATAAAGGGAGACGTGACTATTACCAATCCTTTGTCAGAGCGGGTTTCAATCCCTGAAGGCGCAGTAATTGATAAAGATTTGCTTTTTGACAAAAATTTGACATAAAATACATCATGCCGGACAGCGACCTGCAGAATATTGAAAAGACAATCAAGGCGATCCAGAACATTGGTATTATGCTCGATGGTGCCACTGAGTTTGTATGTGAAGAAGGGGTGCTTAAGAGATTCTCAGGGTATATAGGAGCCTATCTCAAGAAACTCGAAACGGATATCGCCTCCCTTAAGAAGAAATTTCCAGGAAAGTTCCCAGAAACACCAGAACTGGATAGTTCCTTATCAAGGATTAAAGGTATCGCTAAAACACTGAGAAGAGGTAAAAGTGATGTTGAAGAGAAATGCCGGGGCGGAGATCTGGGTCGTGAATTAACGACAGAAATCATCGAGCTAAGAACCAGTGTCCAAGATATCTCGCAGACTGTTAGTGGTAAGGTTTCGGGATACTCAATTGCTGACAGAATTGCAGGCCAGGGAGGGAAAGTAGCATCAGCGCTCTATTATCTTTCCCCTTTCGCCCCCGTTCCACGGAAGGTTATTCTTGCAGCGCTAGCGGTCGCTCTTATAGGTTTTGGATATCTTTTTTTTACCATGGAATCGGAAGATGCCTTGATTCGGAGCATCAGAGATGATGTTGCCTTTCTGCAAAAGCAGAAAAAGGCGATCTCCGCAAAAAAGCACGAATATAGGGAGATCAAGGCAGAGATTAAAACCCTTGATAAACAAAATCTTAGCAGGAAGGATAAAATCAAATTGCTCAGCCTATCGGTGGAGGAAAGGAAAATAGCGGAATTCATTGAAAAAACAGCGGTTTTAATAGAAAATAGAGAAACAGAATTGGCGGAGAAAAATAAAAGGTTAGAAAAGCTCCAAAAAAAATCATTCTTTCAAAGGTTGTTAAAGAAGTAGAGAAAAGCTGAAATTGCAGGTTTTAAAGTGACAACACCAGGTAACCGACAACTATCACCTCATATCATGAAGCCATGGAAATCACTCTTTCCCCTCTTTCTTGCGAAAACAGACCAGTTATTACAATCTCGTGTTACCCGGACACTTACCGATTGATGAGAAGGGGCATCACTGTAAGACACCGTTAGGGCGGCAGCCAACTCTATGCCTTCCACAGAGAGGTTCCCGGTTGCCAGAACGGTGGGTCCGGGAAATGACTCAACTCGAAACATCGTATCTGCTTCCTTTCTCAAAGAGCTAATCACCTCGTTTTCTTTCTGGTTTCGGCCCACTACGATCTTGGCGTTCTTGCTCAGCCTAAAATGCCTTCCTAACCTAAGAAGTTCTACATCTCGCCTTGAGAAATCCGGGTTTGAAGATAGGAGGTCTTTGAGACGGCGGGAAAATACCTTTTCGGTTAGAAGACATCCCCCAGCAGGAGCCGGGTAGTCTTCTATACCAAATTTCTTGGCCAATTCAATCTGTGGCTGCCGAGAACGCCCTGAAAGCCCTAATAGCCTCTCTCTTATCACCCAGCCTTTCCTTTCAGGAAGGGTTTCCGGCAATCGTTTTGCTGAAAGGGGCCTAAGGATAAGATCTTTAAACCCCGACCCATGAGAGATGGTGGAAAGGGATCGTAGACTCTGCGACATGGGGCGTTGGCCCACGACCTCTCCACTTATGATAAAATCCGCTTTTTCATTTTTCAACATTTCACCCGCTATCTTGAACATCAACTCATGGCAATCGATACACGGGTTTAATCCTTTTCCATGGCCATGCCTTGGGTTAAGCACTATCTGGATGAGACTATCTGTGATGTCCACGACCTTGAGAGAAAGCCCAATATAGGGTGCAGACCGGGCAGCCTTGTCTGAGGAGAAAAAAGGCGCCTCAAAACAGATGCCAACAACACCAAGCCCTTGCTCCTGGATGAGCTTAACAGCCAATATGCTATCTAGACCACCCGAAAAAAGGGCTATGGCCTTCATGAAAAGAACTCCATTTATGGTGGTTGACAAGTCGCAACTAGTTTACCAATGCCGTGGCTTGAGTCAAGCCGTAAGTTAATCCTTAGGCTGCACGAGAACAGAACCCCCTTTCCTGTGCAAACTAGCTCACTGTTCAACGCCTGTATCTTCATAGATTTCTTACCTTCGCTGATTTGGGCTTGTTTTTCTCTTGTAAAGTGGCATACTAAAAATGAGTTGGCTTTCTAAGCGAAATTCTACCTTTCTTTTTCACCTCGAACAACTTTAGGGGGGATGGCACATGGACAAGTTTGATTTAACAGGCATAAGGATTAGGGAGATAAGAGAATCGGACGTCGATTTCATTGTCGAGATTGAAGAAATGAATCTGGGAATAAGACGCCCAAAGTACTGGAAGAGAGAGCTTCAAAAGAACAAAGAAGGCCGTTTCCTGGGATCAAGGATAGCTGAACTCGATGAAAGGGTTGTAGGGTTTATCTTGGGGGATATTGGCTCAAGGGAATTTGGCATGCCCGAGAATATGGGTTGGATACACACGATAGGCGTCCATCCAGATTACCAGCACAAAGGGATAGCGAGGATGCTATTTGAGGATTATAAGAGACGATTTATGGAGCTCGATGTAGATATCATCTATACCATCGTATCCCTATCCGATAATATGCAACTCCCCTTTTATGAAAAGATGGGTTTTAGACCGGGAAACCGCGTGTATCTTGAGTTTAGTCTAGGCAAAGAGCCGCCAAAAGGAGATAGGGTAACTGACTACGACTTTAGACAGATTATGTAATTATCCGGAGTTTTCCAAAACCATGGTCGGGGACTGCTGGTCAATCCGAAGCATCTGCTCAGTCCATAAGAAAGCGGCAAGGTAACGTCAATGTCCAGGGTATAGGTGTCTTTTGGTTATGCCCCTGGCCCAGACCTGGTATGCTGGGTTGCGGTTATAGAAAGCGATCCATGCATAGGCAGTAAACACGGTTGTATGTTCTGATCCGGTCGCGCCAGGGCAGGCCTATAGCATAGCCGTGAAGAAAGCGTTTGAGGCGTCACAGCATAACAATCTAGTCCTGATGCTTGTAATCCACCGATGGGAAAAGTTTCCTATCTGTATGGGGTAAGAAAAGGGCTGCCACATACTCATCCATAAAAGGGAGGTACGTGGAAAGCTCGATATTGGTCATCATGCTTGCTATCTTGGTGGTTCGCTCAAGGGCGTGAGTTGACAAGAGGGCCATTCTGGCGCCCATAAGAGAGCTATTGCCAACAAACTGGATTCTTTTAGGATCAATATCAGGCAACAGCCCTATTGCAATGGCCTTAGGAATATTCAAATAACTTCCAAAACCGCCGGCAACAAAAAATGTATTTATCTGATCAAAACCCAGGCCCACATAGTCTATAAGGGACTTGATAGCTGCAAATACAGCACCCTTTGAGCGGATAAGATTGCTTATATCCGACTCGGTAACAGCAATATCTTTTCCTGTCTCCGTCTCATGGGAATATGCTACAATAAACTGGGGCTCATCGTCTCTCTCAATTACCCTTTCATGCTCAGTGGAGCGATTGAACTTTCCATCCTGGCCAATTATTCCATTTCTCACAAGCTCATAGATAGCGTCGATCAGCCCTGATCCACATATTCCTCGTGGCTTGGCCTTTCCGATAGTGTGGTACTCCACCCTGCCATTGGTTATCTCTACCTTTTCTATAGCTCCAAGGGTAGCCCTCATACCGCAACCAATCCCCCCGCCCTCAAAGGCAGGTCCAGCAGAGGCTGAACAACACACCATCCAGTCATTGTTGCCCATGGCGATTTCCCCGTTTGTTCCCACGTCTATTAGGGCCTTTACCTCAGTACTGTCTGCTATACCACAGGCCAAAACGCCGGAAACTATGTCACCACCGACGTAACTGGCCACATCGGCAACTGTCTCCAGTATTCCCTCCGGGTTTATATTTATACCTAACTCAGCTGCCCGTATCTGAGGAAAAGCATGGGCTGTTGGTACATAAGGATCCAGTCTGATGGAGCAGGGAACGAGCCCCAATAGGAGATGACTCATGGTGGTGTTCCCCGCAGCCACAATGGCAGTGATCTGTTCAACACCTATTCGTTTCTTATCGATCAAGCTTTTTATCAGGTCATTAATATCTTTTATGATAGCCTCATGGAGGGGATCGAGCCCCCCTTGCCTGCTGCATGCAAATACCATCCTTGATATCACATCTTCACCGTAATGCGACTGAAGATTATGGGTCCCTGCCACTCCAAGGACGTTGCCTGATTTCAGATGGACAAGTTGGGCAACAACCGTAGTCGTTCCCACATCAAGGGCCAGTCCGTAATTTTGATCGCTGGTATCTCCAGGCTCTATCTGCAATATTCGCCAGAGATCACCATGCCTGGCTATTGTGGCTGTGACCTTCCAGTCGTTACTGCGTAACTTGGAGGCCAGATCCCGGAGACAGCGTAACGATTTCTCGAAGGTCTGATATTCAGTTTTTTTTCTTAGTTCTCTTATAACTCGGTCGCTATCAGCTATGTTGTCATCACCAGTAGGCTCCTTGAGTTCCAGGTGTATCTTTTGGACCAGCGGCTCAAAAAGGGAGAGAGGGTCAGAAGGAACCTTAGAGACAAAGACCTTTGCTGGTTGACTATAATCAACCACTGTTCCTTCCATCAGAATCTGTTCTGCTTCCAGGCGAGATTCAGGCGGAATGACTACCTCCATGTCGCTGGTAACATTCGTTTGGCAAGCCAGAACATAGCCCTCCATGAGCTCTTCTTTGGATAAAAATCCGATGGAATGCTTGTCTGCCAATACCTTACCATCGGTAACCTGAACCCGGCATTTGCCACAGACACCCTTTCCTCCACAAAGGGTGTTAATATAAACGCCAGCGCTTTCCGCTGCTTGCATCAGGGTAGTATTTTCCTCGACCTCAACCTCTTTCCCCTCCGGCAGAAAGGTTACTCTATGAACTGCCATAGACAATCTCCTCCATATTTACACTATCCTACACTTTCACCACTGGCTGTTTTCCCCAGGCGATAGCGTTTTTCACTCTTTTTACACAGTTCCCCTATTATACATGACGCCCTAAATTTACAATACGCGCATGGATCTGTGCAGGCCTCACAACTTTCCAGACATTACTGACAATATCCCACTCCCATCTTCTGGCATGTTATCCTAGCTTCCCTATCGGGATGATAACAACACTGCATATTTAAATCTGTTTAAGGTAAATATTAGCCCACAACTCGATCGCTTGATGACGCATGCAAATCTGTGTTTGCTATGGCATCACGAACCGACTGAGCAGCGGTTGGCGTAATACTCAGAGACCTATAGCCCAGGCCAAGCAAAAGCGGAACAAGCTGTGGATGTGAAGCAATCTCTCCGCAAATTGTCACATCTTTTTCCTTGCCCGATTCAGCTGTCCGTTCTATGATGAACTGTAGCAGCCAAAGAAATGCGCGACTCTCAAAATCCTCGTATTTGAGAACAGCCTCGTTATCACGGTCAGCCGCCACAAAGTACTGGAGTAGATCATTGGTTCCCACGTTAACAAAATCCACCTCCGCCAAAATGTCACTAATACTAATTGCCGCAGCAGGCACCTCAATCATTGCGCCGAGTTGAACGTCCGCAGAAAAGGTATCATTTCTTGCATGCAGCTCCTCCTTGACGTTTTGAAAGAGACGCTTTACCTCGCGGATGTCATCCACGGTTGTGATCATCGGAAGCAGAATTCCAACTGGGAATCCAACAGCAGCACGGAGTATTGCGCGCAGTTGAGCCCGAAGTTCTTCGGGGCGGTGCAAGAAGTGCCGTCGCACACCCCGAACCCCCAGGGCAGGATTCTGTCCGGTACAATAGCGAAAATCAACAATTTCCTTATCCCCGCCGATATCAAAGGTGCGGATCACCACCCGCCTCCCACCAGCGGCAGTGAAAACACGATGATAGATGTCGTATTGTTCCTTCTCTGTTGGAAAGCTTTCCGTTTCCAGGACAAAGAACTCTGTGCGAAATAGTCCAACCCCTTCAAGCCGATTGCGAAGCACGAGTTGGATTTGGTCTGGATTATTGATATTTGCCATCAAACGAACATCCACGCCATCCTTGGTGCGGCTACCAATCGGAGGTGAAAGAGGCAATGCTTCAGGGGTTTCCAGTTCCCGTTTCAGGGTAATGTATTCTTGAACGGTTTCGGGTTTTGGTCGAATGATAACAACGCTGTTAATTGCATCAACAATCACCCGATCCCCGTCCACAGCAGACTCCCTCAGACCCTTTACACCACCGATAGCCGGTATCCCAAAACCTTTAAGAAGTATTGCCGCATGGGATGAAAGCACAGCACTCTCAGTGACGAATGCAACCGACCGAAAACGGCGGGCCTCCATCACTGAAGATGGAAAAAGATTGCCGGAGATCAGCACTTCCGATTCCCTCCTCTGCGGTAAAACTTTTTTGTACGTCTCCGGCCTTGAAGAGAGGGCATCTACAATGCTTTCAACCAAATCACGAATGTCCTCTGCGCGGGACTTGAGATATGGGCTCCTGCTTGCCTCCAGCCCTGTGATGATCTGCTGGGCCTCTACCTCAATGGCCCACGCTGCATTCTTGTATTCAGCTGAAATCCTAGAACGCACAGCATCATGAAACTGGCCATCTGTCAGCATTGCTTCATGGTTTTTCAATATGAGTGAAGCACTCAGAGAGGAACCTGCATGGGCTTCTTTTATGTGTTCATAGAGATGGTCACTGACAGTCTTTACCGCCTCGCTGTAGCGTTGTTGCTCTGATTCCACCTGGTCTGATGTAATCCTTTTTCTTGATATATAAATTTCACGATCAAGAATTCGTATATGCCCAATCCCGATACCAGGGCAGATTGTAACGCCTTTCAGCCTAATCTCTTTAGCACTTTCTGACACGGTGTCTTTAGGTAACGCCTTTTCATCCATCCTAATAATCCTCCCAACCAGCAATACTTGGGTTCAGGCTCGCCCGAGAATCACTCTTTCGCTCTATCCCCGCTTACCCTTGTAATGGACTACAATAGAGGGATTCAGTTCATAGATTGGTGATCCTGCTCCCATTACATCTGGGATTGAGCCCAGCTTGGGACTCATAATACCTGCTGCCTTGAGCTCTGCTATCAACCCATCAACTCTATTGCTGAGACCAAACTGGAGACATATCTTCTTTATTTGATTCCCGTTGATTTTATTATCTATAGCCTTTTCGGCAATAGCCTTTATCAACCCGGGTATCTGTTTCCAAGCCGGGTCTCTTAATTCTTTAAAGAGCTCCTTCATGGCCTTTTCCGGATACCATTTCGCGCTCTGTATGGCCTCTTTTGCTAGATATCGTATCACATTCGGCATCTTATATACCTCTCCGTCTCTTGCCAATAACAATCGATCCTCCCAGCTCGAGCTCTTTGCCGTCCTGACAGGCAGAAGCAATCTCCATTCCTCGGCCATAAGTAAAATATCTTCCGGATCATCTTCGACAACATCCCTTATTTCCTGGTAACAAACAGTATCATGCAAGGAGGCATAAGCTAATAACTGAGATAATCTGCCGGTGGCCTCGTCGTCACCAAGAATAGGACTCAAGGCCTTTTCCAGCTGCCTTGCCTTTTTCTTTATTTGCACGATATCCATAGGCCATGTCTCTAATTCCGTTGGGACCGCCTTGAAGGGATAGACCTGGCTCTCTCATCTATAGATTATTGATAGTATGTTTGCTGGCCTACGCCTTTCTGGCCTTGTTGGCAGCAATCAAGATGGGATCCCATGCCGGGGCAAAAGGGGGTGCATAACCCAAATCCAGATGATATACATCCTCTGCGGTCATACCGCCATGCAAGGCTGCAGCCATCACATCTATTCTATGGGCAACTCCTTCTCTGCCTATCATCTGAGCCCCCAGTAACCTCCGGGTATCTCTCTCCGTGATAAGGTGAACGGTGATCGGATAACCTCCGGGATAATGCTTAGATCTAGACCTGTGACGTATGGTGGTAGCATAGGCGTCAAATCCATCACCAGTGGCCTCCTTTAAACTCAGCCCGGTCCGTGCAACCTCCAGGTCGAATATCTTTGATACAGCAGTGCCCACAATGCCAGGGAATTCTGTATTCAACCCCCCGATATTCTCACCGGCCACCCTTCCTGCCTTATTGGCCGTTGTTCCAAGTGGTATGTACGCCGGTTTGCCACGCACTATGTGATATGCCTCAGCACAATCACCCCCTGCATAAACACGCTCTACATTGGTTTTCTGGTGCTTGTTCACAGCAATAGCACCCGTTACACCGATCTTCACACCTATCTGTTGGGCAAGGTCCACATTTGGAAGAGCCCCTTTTGCAATTAGTACTGCTTCAGCCTTCACCTCGCCCTTGCTGGCAACTACCTTCTCCACCCTACCATGACCCTCGAAGGAAAGGATATCCACACCAGTAGTTATGGTTACACCCTTTGATCTCACCTCTTCTTCTACCAAGGCGGACATCTCGGAATCAAAGTTCAAAAGCATCTGAGAGGTCTTCTTCAGTATGGTAACATGCTTTCCCAAGCTCACGAAGGCCTCTGCCATCTCAAGCCCGATATACCCACCACCGCAAATTACTATATCCTCTGCATTGCGGGCGCTGTGACGGATAGAAATAGCGTCCTCTACGGTGCGTAAGGTATGTACACCCATCAGTTTCTCCCCAGCAACACCCAGGGTTTTACCGGTAGCACCCGTGGCGATCATGATGTAATCGAACTGCTCTTTGAAACTCCTGTGGTTAACCAAATCATCCACCGTGACATATCCATTTTTATAGTCTATCTCAACTACCTCGTGCATCCTGCGGATAGGGATAGAACGTTTCTGCTCAAACTCCTCTGGGGTGATTTCAATCAGATCTTCTGGTTGAGGGACAAGACCTGACACGAAGTATGGCTCAGAACATGCCCCATAGGATATATATCCTGATTTTTCGAAGACCACGGTACTTAAATCCCCTTTCTTGAGCCGCTTGGCAGCGCTCGCAGCAGATAACCCGGCTGCAACTCCGCCTATTACTACCAGTTTCTCCATAATTGAACCTCCATAACCGTCAGGTCTTCTATGCTGGTGCCAGCAGAATAACCGCTGAAACTGTCGAGATCAAGGCGTCTTAACTCACTCTTGCAGTCTATGGAGCTGTGCCAGCAATTTATCCTTGAATCGGTTGAGAGTTATCTCATGGGGCGAAATGGGGATGCTCATCCAGTCGGAGTATTCGAGTAGCTCCTCTGCGTGTTCCTCCACGTACCGATCAAAAAAACCTATCCCATCGAGAACTATTGCCCCTCCAGTGTGCTTCGGGAAGTTTTCGTTTGCCAGGCCTTTATCCCAGTCCTTAAATACATGCTTTCTGTACAGTACCCATCCCGGTGTCATCCACCATACCTTCTCTCCTTTGCCTATCTCTTCTCTTTCATCTTTACCGGCGAGCATATCGACACAGTGAGAGGCCTGCACCCTCACAATGCCGTCACCCTGTTCCTTAATAATAGTATCTATCGTCCTGAAAAGGTCATTGGAGTTGACATAGCAAAACTGCCCCCCATATACGACAATTATCTTGTTCGAGTATTCCCTTGCCTTCTTGATTCTATCTATGAGCTGGTTTTCTAATTCTCTCGGTATCTCATGGAGTCCTGGGGTAGTAAAAAGCACCTTTTTGGCATCTAAGAAACCCTCTTTTTTTAGGTGGTTTATCTCCGGGCTTAAGGTTCCACATGCCACAATAACGCAGTCTCTAAACGAATCATTCTCTTCCATCTCTCTCCAATCATCTTTAGAGGGTTAAACCGATACCGCACATCCATAGGCACTATGTATGGCATCCATGGCCCTACCTATTTCCTTGCAATCTCCCACAAGGAAAACTTCGATTTTTCCTTTGAGCCTGTTTTCCATGGAATTTTCCGGGACCATGCCCTTTGTATAGACGACAAAGCCCACATTCTCAATGCGTCCCTCTTTGTCGCCGATGCTTAGATAAAGGGTCTCGCCTTTTTTTCTTACTACATCAGCCCCTGTCAATATCTTTACCTTTAGCTCTTTTAAGGCCTTTAAGAGGAAATTGCGCGACATTACTTCCATTCTTGGTGCTATTTCTTCGGATTTCTTGATGATCGTTACATCGTTTCCATTCTTTACCAAAACCTCAGCAATCTCAGCTCCAATAAAGCCCCCACCAACAATAACCCCCTTCTTGTTCTTAGGGATCTTATCTGGCTCCAAGATCTCTGCCCAATGCCACTCTGTTAATCCAGGGATGGTTGGGGTCTTGGGATGGGAACCAGTGGCCAGGATGACTGTGTCATAATTTCCTATCAGCTCATCTGGGTCAGCCTCTCTATAAGCGACATTTATCTTATCCTTCACCAGATTAACGAGATAGATCTCAAGCTTCTCCAAATTGGCCTTTCTCGGTGCACGGTAGGCCAAATCAAACATCCCACCGAGCTTCTTCTTTTCGAATAAGGTCACCCTATGGCCCCTTTCGTTGAGAACAAGGGCAGCCTCCATACCTGCAGGACCACCTCCCACAACGGCAACTTTCTTAACTTTGGCAACCTTTGCTAGTGGTTTTTCCTCCTTTCCTACCTCAGGGTTAACAACACACATAAGCCCTTTACCGCTTCTTATTCCCCCGATGCAACCCTCTAAACAGCAAGCACATGGACGAATGGGGTCCTTTATCTCTCCCAGTACCTTTCCAGCAAAGTCAGGATCTGCCACCAAAGGTCTTCCGATAGCCACTGCGTCAGCCAATCGGTCCCCCAGTATTTTTTCTGGATCATTCTTCTCATTTATCTGGCCCACTGCAATTACTGGAATATTAACCTTACTCCTGATTTTGGAGGCAAACTCCCAGGTCTTTCCTTTTGGTATAGACATGTGCTGGAAGTACCAGGGTGGTGTCTCACACACAGAGCCACTTGAGACATGGATAGCGTCAGCACCCTTTTGCTTGAGGGCGGTTGACAGCCTTATTGTATCCTCCAGTTTCAGACCGCCTGGAGTCATCTCGTCGGCGCTCAAACGGATTATTGTTGGGATTGATACAGCCCGCTTAACCCTTTCAAGTACCTCAAGCCCAAAACGAAGGCGGTTCTCCCAACTCCCTCCGTATCTATCGGTTCGATTGTTTACATTCTCCGATAAAAACTGCGCAATTAGGTAACCATGCCCAAACTGAAGTTCAATGAAGTCATAGCCTGCCTCCTGAGCCCTAACGGCCGCCTTTTGAAAGAGTAGCTCGGCATCTGTGATACTTTCCTCATTCATTGCTACGGGTTGCTTACCGCCTGTAGCACACGTTTGCTCGGAAGAAGAAAGATATTGGTTCCCAGGGATATTGGGATTTGCCATCCTTCCCGGGTGATTCAGGTGGACAATCGCAAGGGCGCCATTCTCATGGATAACCCCTGCCAGCCTCCTTAGACCTGGAATCATTTCGTCATTATGGATTCCTATCTGCACGGGCAGTTCACGTAAAGATGGATGAAGATAAAAAGGTTCCGGCGTTATTGCCCCCAAGAAATGGTTGCGTCTGTGGTAGAAGTGGAGATGACGATCGGTCACCTCTCCAGTTTTTGTACCATAACCGGTTTTCACCGGGGCCATTACAAACCTATTTCTTAGGTGTCTGCCCCCGATTGCCAGCTCTTCTGATACCAAGCTCATTTGATTCCCCCTTTCTTTTGATAGGGCAACTAAGCCGTCAACTATGGATTGCTACTCGATTTCTATGATCCTCCCTGCCCCTCCGCTAACGTATTTCTCCGGATATAGAGACCTTATCTCTGGCTTGTATTGGGTGCAGTGACAGGGACAGACTAAATCGAGATCTTTAATGACATCAAACTGGTTGAAACCATGAAGCCCTCCGATAAGGGCATAAGGCTTCCCAAATTGTGAGGCCGAGTTGAGAATATTCTCCACACCTGGATGGGAACATCCTGCGATTACAGTGATATCTTTCTCTGTCTTGATAGCCAGAGACTGCTCAATACCCTTTAGCTCTCCGGTAGAAAACACACCTGTGCAAATCTCCACCGGATCAGTAACCCTTATGACCTCCTTAGCAAGCAGGGGTTGCGGGCATGATGCGGGTATGTAGACCTTAACTTCACTATTCTTTTCTAAAAACCGGGAAAGCCCGCCAATATGATCCCAGTGGGCATGGGAGATAACAACTATATCGATTGAGAGAGGATCAATAGTAAGTTTATCCATATTGTGAAGGAGAATTGAACCATTTGCACCTGTGTCAAAAAGGATCCCGGGCATATCCTCCCTCTCTATCAGGCAAGAAAAGCCCCAATCTGACTTAAGCCCTTTGGTATGCACCTCATTATCGTAAGTTAGTGTTATCTTCATCCGATTCCCTCGACCTCCTTCCAGGGATGGATCAGCATTACACCACCTCTCTGCTTAAAACCCTGCCACATAGCACACTATCCCTGCCACCAGCCCGACAACAAAATTAATCATCTTGACAGAAAGAAAACTCCTCTTTGACTCTGCGAGCAAAGGAAGCATTCCGTGACCATCTTGAACAATAGAACTTGCCAGGAGAACACCAAAGGGAATTGCCCCTTGTGCAAACAGGGTAACAAATATCATGTGTGGGCCAGATTCTGGGATAAGCCCGATAAGGCACCCAATCAACATCACAGTCAAATAATTTGCCTTTATCCAGCCTCCCAAAGCCAGGTAATCCATCAAGAAATACATTGCCAAAAGGGCACCGAATGTCCACAGAAATACCCTTGGGATATGAACCTTCACTATATGTTCCCAAAGGTGTTCTTCAAGAAAATGCTCTGGAACCGTAGAAACAACAAAAAAGGCCAGTAATGAACTAATCAATAGTGTTACTCTCATCCAGTTCCATACTGCTGGGCCCAGCTGACCAGAAACCAATCCAGCAACAAATAACCCCAACAGAAGTATTAAAGACGCTCTTTCAAGACTAAGATTCCTATATTGATTCAAGATCTCACCCTTGGGATAACAAATACATTTATCCTCTTTATGAAATTCCAGATGCCCACTCATTTTTTCTACCAACACAGAGCCTGGTTTGAATAGGGCATCGGTTATGGGACCTGCAGCAATTCCCACTATAAAGGTAATCAGAAATAGAAGAAGGGCCTTGGCTGGAAACATGGAGAGCATAACATAGGCCTCATCCCCGCTCGTTGCAATCATCACGGTCACCAAGGCCCCAAAACTCACGATACTGTGGACATAGAGCGTGACAACTGTGAATGCACCGAGACAACCCGGTGTAGCACCCAGGAAGGCTGACAAAAGATATTGAATCCATCTCGATTTTTGTAGTGAATTTTGCCAATCCCCTCTGGTCTGGACATTCAGGTACTCTATGATGAGCATCATCACAAAGACAAAACCGGTAATCATTAAGGCGTGTTGAAGGATTTCTATGATCATCTGCACCCTCTGCTCTATTTGGGATCTCAACTTCTTTTTCGCAGCTTGTTCAGTTCCTTCTCTTTATCCTCGATAACTGCCTCTAACTCCTCAATGACTAACATCTGTTGTGGACGGACAGAATGGGCAGGGAGGGAATCCTCTCGGTCCTTTAATTGTGCCTTCAGCTCGGCTATCTCTTTTTCCAGTTCTTCCTCTCTTCCCATAACGAATGCCTTTCAGTCAAAAAGATCGTCTTCTTTATTGTCATCCATTCTCAACCAGATCCTAAATAGTTTTTCACCACTCTCCTCAAAGCACTTGTATCCTGTAGAATCCACTTCCTCCACCATAATCTCTCCTAACTCTCTGCATTGGGCCAGCCAGTTTTTGAAATGTTCTCCACCACCAAAGTATGCCTTTTTCCATCTTCTCCCTAGTGCGTCTGTCTTCTCTTTAACCAGTTCTTCTTCAGCCATCCTTTCCCGGATCGTCTTCCCCTCGGTGTCTCCTTGATCAGCCATTTGCTTCTCTTCAACCCAGATACGCTATGTATTTGACAGTTGCCTCTCCTCCCACAAACAACGGACAATGTTGGAGGTAATCAATGCCAATCAGGTCATAATACCGGTAGATTTACCCATATCCAGCTCATTGGAGCGCTTTGACCTGATCTTTGGTTTTAGCACCTCTTTAAAAAACCGCAGTGCCTCCTCGGCATCATTGTCCAAAAGTATAGCCTCTATCCTCATAGCCTCCTCATGCGAAAACTCAAGTACCATATTGGCCATTGCATACTTCTCCTCTTACCTGGCCATTTCCTAGCAAAGACACGAAATGGCCAGGCTACACTATATACCTACCTTGTCATTGGTGCCCCACATTTAGGACACTGAACCTCATAACACGGAGAACCCTGCTGATGGGAAACCTTGAAACCACAGTTGGGGCAAATACATTCTCCCCCTGTCCCGAGTCCACGGCCGCCCATCCTGCCACGGCCACCACCGCGTCCAAGGCCTCTCCCCGTTCCCGGGCCTCTTCCGGCAGGCCCTGTACCATCTCCTCTTGGCATCTAACTCACCTCCTCTTTGATTATTATCTGATAGTTATTATATCGTGATGTACAAAATATGTATCAACAAAGACAAAATGAGTGGGCTCCATGCTCTATCTTACATTCCCTTCAAATTCTCGATTCTATCCAAGATACCATCAATCCGCTTTGATAATATTGTAACCTCTTTTTTCAATGATTCTAGAGAAGGAACCGGTCCTGGTCTTGAGGCAGAAATAGGTTGATAGAATCTTTGTTGGTATCCAAAAACTGGAACTCTCATTCCGACAACTTCACTTATGCTATATCCTGCCCATGGATTCTGCCTGCAACCAAAAGGGGATGCACTACCCTCTGCCACTGCCTTGGCAAATTGCCCACAATTGTCATATCCACAAAGACCACAATTCAAATGAGGTAGGATATCATAGATCTGTCTTATTTTATCCTTATTTGTTGCTGCCACCTCTCTTCCACCTTTGTTTGCAATTACTCCAGAGCCATATAGAAATAGTTTCTCCGCCCTCTCCACACCCACAACAGTTGATATCTGGTGTATGCTGTCGATTTAACCAGCATCGTATAATTCTTTCAAGACATTGGCTAATTGCTCATTTGCTTCTTCAATCTTTTTTACTGCCTGTAATATATGGCTGTAAGTTGCTGCATCTCCCGCGTTCTTAATCTTCTCTTCCCATTTCCTAAATTTCTCACTATGGTTTTTGTGATGATCGATCCAGGAAGTGAGGATAACCCTAAGCCTACCCTTTCCATCAGTCGGGAATCTTTTCAGAATATCCTCAACCTTTGAACGAATCATATGTTCAGGCACTGCACCGAGAATCTCGTCAACCTTTTCGCCGTTATTGAAATACATCTGCATGGGGATGCTCACAATATTGAATTGCTGGGCAGTACGTGGATTCTCATCCACATTGATCTTGCAGAACTTGAAATCGTTATATTCCTCTGAAAGCTTATCATATATGGGTGAGACCATACGACAGGGACCACACCACGGGGCCCAAAAATCGACCTCTGTAGGAACATCTGATTCTAAAACCTCTTGCTCAAAATTGCTGTCTGTAATCTCTGCTACCTTCGTCATGCTACCTCCTTGAATTGGTATTGTTAATAGGATATATGAAAACCATCTGATGAACTTTGGAGCCGTTCCTTCTGATAGGCGGCACCGAACCGAAGCTTTCGTGAAATCACTACCGGCTATATTTTGAGATTCAGATTCACCTTAGCTTCTTCCTAAAATTCATTACTCTTCCTGTCTCAATGTCCTTATTGTTATGTATTAGGATCAGGGAATACTTCTTTTCCAGATAGAAATTGGCACGCTCTATCTCATCTCTTGCCTCGGATTCTATATGTTTCGGCCAGACTGAAATAAATCCATTTGTTTTTGTGATCCTGTAAATTTCATCCATGAGTCTTCTTCTTTCATCCATCTCGGGGAAGTAGTAACGGTGAAGGACATCGAAGAGAAGGGCCACATCTACCGATTCTTCTGGTAGCTCGATCTTTGGCCCCCCGGATGAAGTTATTATTTCCATATTATTCAAACGGGCTGAGTCAGCCTTTTGCATCAGGTCTCTTAGGACATCTTTGTCTTTATCCAGGGCATAAACCTTGCCTTTCCTACCAACTATTCTGGCCACTGGAATCGTGTAGGTGCCACAGCCACAACCAAAATCCAACACGGTCTGCCCTCTCCTAATGCCTATCCTCTGCAGTATCCGAACGGCTCTTTCATTTAAACCAATCCTCCCCCCTTCCTCATCCCTTCTGAGCTCTTTGCCATGTTCATGTGTTTCAGCATGTAACCGCACGGGATAATACCTTGTTAAGCTCTAGCCACGTACCACCTCTTCGCCCGCGGCGTGATGTAAACTTGATGATCCTCACATGAAATTTCGCCGGTGGGTATCTTTTAACTCGAGGCCAATTCCGGCACATCACCTTCGCCGAGGATATTGGTGATGTCCAATACTACCTTAGAATTTTCAAAGTCTACTTTGAGGACTTTACCTTTGATTACCTTCTCCTCGCCAAACATGTTTTCCATTCTTACGTATTGGTCATCAAGCTCTATGCCGACAATATTCTCCAGAATCGGCTCATCCATCTCCGTATTAGGGTATGCCTTTGCTAGACACATTTTAAAGACCCCCTTTCTCTCTAATTATTTCTATTCTTATCAATTATCATGGCCTACTCCAGCCAGAGGAACTAATGCCCTGGATTAGCTCTTGAAACAAGTGAATCCACCACATCTATAATCTCCTCACCTGCCTTTCCTTTGCCAAAGCTGACACCTTCTAAACCGGATTGGAAAATCTCTGCATCATAATGGATACATCCGATCATTTCGATCCCTTTCGTGCCCAATTCATGCTCTAGCTTTGAGGCTATCTCATCTGATGGAACTTTGTTAAGGATAGCCCAAATGTTATCGATCCCAATCCCACGAGAGAGGTTATTTACTCGTTCAGCGAGCTGGAGAGATTCAAAGGAAGGCTCAACCACAACAAGCACAGTATCTATGCTTGTCTCAACACCCCTGCCAAAGTGCTCCACTCCCGCTTCCATATCTACAATAGCTATTTCGTCTCTGGCGAGGCTAAGCTTCCTCAAAAATTCACGACTCAAAACCCCCATGGGGCAGGCGCAACCTTCCAGTGACTGGAGGATCTTCCCTATGCTCACCAGCCTTAGATTATCCCTCTTAAGGATATTGTCGACGGGAATATCATCAACCATGATGTGTCCTTGGGTCATCACCCTCATTCCGGTCTCAGCCTCAGCAGCGGAATAGCCCCTTTTCATCTTTTCTTGGACCTTCTTTTTGCCACCGACAAGCTCCATGAGGGGTACAGGCGGCTGGTCAAAACCAAACATCCGAAAAAGGCCTGAATTTGACTCATCTGAGTCCACAACTAGTACCCGGTAGCCCATTGTTCTCGCCTGATTGGCTAACAAGGTGACTATTGTACTCTTGCCGCTACCCCCTTTACCGCAAACGGATATCTTCATTTAATCACCCCATGCAGAATGTATTTGCAACGACTATGTTTTGACAGGCCCTTTTTGCCCCTTGTGGCTCTTTGCCTTCTGCGTGTGTACCTGCTTGATACTCACCCCAAGCACTTCACCTGTTCCTGCCCTATTGCTGACCGAATCCTTGCATTGTTCGCAGTACCCTTCCATATATAGTTCAGTTTTGGTGACGTTAAAGCCATAATCAAGCTGCACCTTCCTAATTATTTTCCGAATGAGGTTGCTATCAAACTCGATAACATTACCACAGCAACTGCACACCAGATGCTGATGCCCAGCCAAGTCCTTTATCTCATAATAGCAGTTCACCTGCCCAAGCCTTCTCTCCTCGATAAGGCCCAAATCCTTGAATAGCCGCAGGGTGCGGTATACTGTAGCCAGGCTTATAGACTCATTTTTCCTGCTAGCACGCCTGTACAGTTCTTTGGCGCTGATATGTCCACCTGCTTTCTGGATTAGGCTTAAGAGTAACTTGCGCTGACCAGTTACCGGGCGACCTTCCATGTGGCTTTCTATGTTGCGAATGCTTCTCATTCTCATCTGTATTTACTAATACCCCCATCACATTCTGTCAACTATTTTCTTTAAATTTTTTGCATCACGAAAATTTATCATTATTTAGATTTTTAGACCTTGACAATTTCCAGAGAGATGATTACCAAGAATTCATTTGCGGCTGTTATTTATTTCCCAGTTAGCAATAGAACATTTTATCTTAAGAGAGAAAAAACCCTATGATAGAGGAAATACGCGATCAAAAACATTTATCGAGTCTTACGCAAAGTCATCCCGATTTTATGATGATCTTGTTTTATACTGATTCCTCAGAGAAGAGTAAGCAGACATTAGATGTCCTAGATTCATTCCATCAGAAACATCCTGACGTTGCACTATTCAAGGTTAATGCTTCAAAGGTAAGAGACATACATCCAAGCTATGGGATAGATTCCGTTCCTACCCTCTTGACACTGAAAAGCGGCAAACCAGTAGAATATGTCTTAGGTGCTCAGAGTGAGGACTACTATACCAGGCTGCTTAGTGGCACCCGACATCTTCCAAAAAAGCAGGTTAAAGGGCAGCACTTAAGAGTTGTAGTTTATACGTCTGACAGCTGCCCCTGGTGTAGTAAGGCAAAATCATACCTGAGAAAAAACAGCGTTCCGTTCAGCGAGGTTAATGTATCCCGCAATCCGAATGCAGCCCAGGATATTTTTCGAAGAAGCGGGCAGATGGGAACGCCGCAAATAGATATTAATAATCATATTGTTGTGGGGTTTGATCAGCCAAAGATAGACAGGCTCTTAGGGATAAACGCATAAAACATTAGAGAAAGGGTGACACAGATGAGAAAGATTCAGCCAATCAACAACAACCTATTAATTAAGCTGGATGAGGTCAAGGAAGATAAAACTGCTGGAGGTATAATTATACCAGATACTGCCAAGGAAAAGCCTTCAGAGGGAGAGGTGGTGGCCCTACCACCGGATTCTGATATCGGCGTATCAGTAAGCGATAGGGTTATCTACAAGAGCTTTTCAGGCACAGAGATTGCATTTGAGGGGGAAAAATATCTCCTTGTTCCATCTGATGATATTCTGGCCAAATACGTCGAGGTTGATGCCATTTAACTCAAAGAGAGCTTAGATCTAGATCACATCTGCGAAGATTGAGCTCTGGCGCCTTTTTTTGTGCGAGCAGGGTAGAAGCATATTGAGGCTAAAACCCCCCAAGAAAAGCGTCCTGTTCGTTATCCCTGAACATTAATCTGCTTATGAAGCTGCCTTACCCTGGCAAGGTATCATTCACGCACCGACGATGTTGTGCTCGGAACATGATAGAACAATACCATTTTACTATGATGAATTCCCCAAGAAATAACTCATGAGAGCCTTCGGACCAGTTCCATCAAGGCGATTGGGTCAAAGTTTGGGGATAAACAACATACCCCCCAAGGTTTGCACTTACTCCTGTGTCTACTGCCAAATTGGGAAAACACAACACTTGAACTGTGAGCGAGGGGCATTTTTTGAGCCAGATGATTTGGCACGCGAGGTCACAGAAAAGGTTAACGAGCTCAGAAAAAGGCAGACAAAGATAGATTATTTGAGTTTTGTTCCTGATGGGGAACCAACCCTGGATATTAACTTAGGTGAGCATGCTGAACGTATCAAGCCACTCAACATAAAGATCGCGGTCATCACGAACGGCTCTCTCATCACCATCGAGGATGTGAGAGCAGACCTGCAAAAAGCAGATTTGGTTTCATTAAAAGTCGATGCTACCAGCAGAAAAGCCTGGCTCAAAACTGATAGGCCACACAAGTCACTTGATCTCAAGGCAATACTGCAGGGGATGCTGGAATTCAGGGCAAACTTTGGCGGCGAACTGATTACCGAGACCATGCTTCTCAAAGGAATGAATGATAGTCCTGAAGAGATAAAAGGGATTACCGAGTTTCTGACCACACTCAAACCGCAAAAATCCTACATCTCTATCCCTACCAGACCAACAGCAGTTAAAGGGGTACTCCCTACCAGTGATCAGGCACTTAATTTGGCCTACCAGATCTTTAAGGAGACGCTACCCCATGTAGAATATTTAATCGGCAATGAGGGAAATGAATTCGGCTTCAGCGGTAACGTTGAAGAAGACCTGCTGAGCATCACCTCGGTTCACCCCATGAGAGAAGATGCTGTCAAGCAATACCTGAAAAAGGCAGGAGCAGATTGGGATGTAATAACCGACCTGGCAAGAAAGGGCCTATTAATAGAAGTGGAGTATCAAGGGAAAAAGTTTTACCTGAGGAAACTACCGGGGAAGGACTAGCCTATGCTCAATCTCTAATCCCCGCTTCTGGTTTCCTCTAGCGGGAGGCCTATCAAATCGAAGGGCGCGTCTCGGCGCCAGGAATCTGGCAATATGACGGTCGGACATACCCGCCCGAATAGGAGCGGGTGGGTATGTTATATTAATCGGAGAGCCATCCATAGATGGTTCTAAATACCAAGTCGTGAGTTTTTTCCAAAACCAGTCCGTGTGACCCGTTCCCAACTAACATGTAGGCCTTTTTTTCGGCAGGGCAGTCCTTGAAGCAATTCATTGCATCTTCCAAATCGACAAAAACCTCATATTCACCATACATAAAAAGGGTCGGACACTTAATCATAGGTACATATTTTGCGTGGCGAGCATCTCTGGCATCTATGAAGGGACCGGTAGGTATTTTAGGATTTCGCTTCTCCACAATCTCAACAAATTTGTTCAGAACTTTTTCATCATATTTGTACCAAAGGCCTTTGGCTGACACAGGATTTGACGGAACAAAAGTTTTCCCTGTTTCGGCCATATGACTCAATTTGGCAACCACCTTTTTTACTTTCTGGTTAACTGTTTTATAAGGCAGACCCATTAATACCATACGTTCCACTTCCTCTGGATAATTCGCAGCAAGTGACAGCGAAATCACAGTTCCAAAAGAGAGGCCGACCACATCAACCTTATCAACCTTTTCTTTGGCCTCAATGAAATCAGCAACCGCTTTCATATCCTTTCCACAGTTGTCTGCGTTCACGTCCAGTCCTTCTGTTTTCGTGCTTTTGCCGTAACTCCTATGATCTACTGCATAGGCAACAAACCCTTTAGAAACCAGATAATCCATGAGGTTGTATCCTTCTACTGGCAAATTATAGAGCGTTGAACCGCTCTTAACCCAAGGAATAAGAAGTACAACCTTTGTCGGCTTATACTGAGATGGGGCCTTTCTTACAACATAAATAGTGGGACCTGCTGGGCTTTTTACCGTATATTCACTTTGTACAGGTTCAGGTGTTTTGCAAACCTCTAAACCAGCACAGCTATAAAAAAGTGAAATAGATATGAGGATTGCCCCAATAGTTACTAGTCTCCTTTTCATCTTTCTACCTCCCCTCTTCTAATGTTTTGAGAAAGCTTTCACCACTAATAAGGCCTAGGCTATACCACTCAGCCAAAAAGATGCATCACCTCCTTTCCGCCTAAGGAAAATTTTTCAATATTAAGGCCACAATCAAATCTCTAATAACATTTCCTTCTGATGAGAATTAAAATAGTCGCACTCCTCGCATGAATGACTACAGCGGATTTTTTTATGCGCGACCTCCCTCCTTAGGGATATAGCAATTGATAGATCTCACTTTATAAACGAGACAAGCCTCACAGGTTCCGTCAGGGCGGATATGATCACTAATTTTATTTTTGTAGAATTCCCAGCAGAAGGTTGGTAAATGGGCGGCATCAGGTAGGGCTTCTAAGTCAACACCCACTTCGGCAGGGTCAGGAAAGGGGATGTCGTTACTCTTCAGAAAGGAGGCCACATCCTTTGCTAGCACGCGCCAATGACAGGAGGTGCCCACGCGAAAACCCTTAATCTCTCCTCTTTCCAGCCAACGCTTGACGGTTTCCCGAGAATGGTGGCATACCAACGCGATATCGGACGTGGTAAATGCCTTTTTTTCCATATTTCTTTGTTTTCTTTGTTTTGTTTAGTAAGTTTTATCTTGTGGAATCAGTTTGTCAAGTTTTTTTGTAGGCGAGAAGGTCTGAAAGGAGCGATACACTATTTGAATGGAAGTAATGCCGGAAAGGCAGAAGTTGAGGATATGGATGCCATGAGTGGCCTTCAATCGGCTGGGTATTTACATTGGAATGGAGAATACTACGGAAGGCTTGACTGCTCTGAAATCGGGAGCATCCTTTCTGGATTCAGTAAAGCAGAGAGAACCCGCTCTCAACCGTGATGATGGCCTCCAAGGTGATCGTGCTGGCAGGGTTCTACTCCGGTGATCTCTCCTTTTAAATAGGCCTTGAGAACATTCCCAGCATTCCCAGTTGCTCCACTTACAACTTCGATCCCTAAACCAGTAAACATATCAATTGCCCTTGGTCCCATACCACCAGCAATCATGACATTCACACCCTGTTCATTGATGAATTGAGGGACCATTCCAGGGGCATGGTTATTGTAATAGGGGTTATCAACACTCTTAGTCTTTTCTATTTCATGTCCCTCAACCTCTACAATCAGATAGCAAGGACAACGGCCAAAGTGCTGGCTGATCTGACCATTGAGTCCCTTATTATCCTCGGTTGCCAGTGCTATCCTTCTCGTTTATTCACACCTCTTTCACTAGTTTTACTCGCCTTCGCCAGAATACCCTGCAGCTTGTCGGAGCAAAGCGGAGATCCCGCTTGCGGGGCTGCGGGGAGCTTCATCTTTTGTGCGTTTTGCTGGATACTCATCTCTGACCTCTATTCATGACTGATCTGTATTCAGGTCAAATCGAGCAGCCAGCCTCTCCCATATGTCCACAACCGCCCGGGCGGCCTGGGATGCCCCATCATATTCGATGACAGTCTGCTTCTGGACCATGGCCTTAGTGAATGACGGATCAAAGGGGATCCTTCCCATAATAGGTAAACCCCTATCCCTGGCATACTGTTCTATTACCACAGTCATATCCGGATTAAGGTCAAATTTGTTTATGCAAACGCTGGCTGGAATCCCAAAATGGTTGGCTAACTCAACAACCCTGTCCATATCGTGCTGTCCAGAGAGGGTGGGTTCAGTTACAATAAGTACCGCACTAGCACCGGCTATTGATGCAATAACAGGACAGGCCAGACCAGGGGGCCCATCAGTGAGAATAAGGCTCAAGTCCCTCTCCTGTGCGAGCTCTTTGGCCTGCTTGCGGGTTAGCGTTACCAGTTTTCCGGAGTTGTCCTCAGCAATACCGAGTCTGGCATGTACCATGGGCCCAGCGCGTGTCTCTGATACAAACAATTCACCACAAGTCTTGATGGGAAAATCTATCGCATCTTCCGGACAGAAATAGACACAGACCCCACATCCTTCACAGTCAATAGGATCTACCTTATACTCCGAACTAATGGCATCGAAGCGACACAGCTCCCTGCACAGGCCGCATTCAGTACACTTATCCAGGTTTATTTCAGCCCTATGCCCTTCTTGAAAGTCTTGCCTCTCTTTTATGTCCGGTTCCAAGATCAGATAGAGATCAGCAGCATCTACATCGGCATCACACAGAACCTTATCCTTGGCTAGAGATGCAAAGGCGGCCAGCAAACTGGTCTTGCCGGTTCCACCCTTGCCGCTTATTACAATAAGTTCTTTCATAGCAACTTGGTTCTATTGGTTTGATTTATTTGGTTGCCAAAAAGCCCACCAAATAGGGTCATGGCAACAAGACTAACAGGGCAAGGCACGCATCTCCTCCTTCTTTTTACTCCTGTCTTACAAGATCGGTTATTTTTTCATAGAGGTGAATAAATTTCGCTTTCCAGTCAGGCAACTCCTCTACCAGGAGTTTACCCCTTGAATAGGTCTCTGCGATCTGGCGGTCAAATGGGATCTCCATAAGGATGGGGATGTCTTCCTGCTCTGCATATTCTGTAACCTTGGTATCGCCCAGATCTGAGCGATTTATGATAATGCCATGAGGGATGTTGAGGATCTTAACCATGCCAACGGCGAGCTTCAGATCATTCAGACCAAATGGGGTAGGTTCCGTTACCAGGATCACAAAATCGGTGCCCTTTACTGAACTGATCACTGGGCATGACGTGCCCGGAGGGGCATCAATTATGTTTACCTTGTCCGGTTGAACAGCAGCCCTGACCCTTTCAATCACGGGAACCGCCATCACCTGGCCAACAAAGAGGCGGCCATGGGAAAATTCGAGACTATCCCTGTGACCACCTTCAAAGACCCCCATTTCTCTGTCTATTTCAGTAATTGCATCTTCGGGGCACACCTCCACACATCCGCCACAACTGTGGCACAACTCGGGAAAGGTTAAGACAGATTTGCCCACAACAACAATGGCCTGGAACTGACAGATATCCTGACATCGCCCACACAGGGTACATTTATCCATGTCTACCTGGGGGACTTTTAGGCCCACCCTTTCAGTGTATGTAACCTCCGGCTGGATAAAGATATGGTCATTTGGTTCCTCTACGTCACAATCCAGAAGGTTTACCCCGGGTCCCAGGGCCACTGCCAGGTTGGTAGCTATTGTTGTTTTTCCAGTTCCACCCTTTCCGCTTGCTATGCTTATGATCATTGTCGTCTTCCTATTTGGCAGGAGTTCAACTTTCACCTGGCAGATTTCAGCAAAAACAGAGGGACTCGTGTTGTTATCGAATCCCTCAATTTTAAGTGTTTAAAGTCAGCTTAAGTGCCTACTGCATACTCCTTACTGCCTAGTAGATAATCGTCACTTCGTAAGATTAGCGACCTCATCTACAATCTTGGTGAAATTTACTGTGTAAGGCAGATCTTTTTGCTCCATCCAGTTTACTGTTCCATTATCACCCTCAAGGACAATATCCGGCTCCAGAGGGAGGCTTCCCAGGAGTTTGAGCCCCGCCTTTTTGGCAGTGATAATACCACCATTTGTCTTAAAGAGATCAATGGTCTTGCCACAATGAGGACATTTCAAGCCACTTCCATTTTCTATCAAACCAAGGATTTGCATATTGACCTGATGGCAAAAATTTATTGATTTTCGCACGTCAGCAAGAGAGATCTCCTGGGGTGTAGTTACAATAATTGCCTTGGTGTCCGGTATGATTTGGGCTATCGTCAAGGGTTCATCCCCTGTGCCAGGGGGACAGTCAATAATGAGATAGTCCGAATTACTCCAGGCAATGTCATTGATAAACTGCTTAATCACCCCGATTTTCAAGGGGCCCCTCCAGATTGTTGCAGTGTCCTTATCTCCAAGCAGCGCCTCTATCGACATCACCTGCATGTTCGGCAGATAGCTTAAGGGAATCCCCTTTTTGAGCCCGGGAGAGGAAACTATTTCCCCCTTGAGTCCCAAGAGCCGGGGGATACTCGGACCGTGTAAGTCTACGTCCATCAGTCCTACCTGGAAGCCTTTCCTGGCCAGCCCAACCGAAAGATAGGCGGCGATAGTACTTTTGCCAACACCGCCTTTTCCACTCATTACTAATATCTTGTTTTTAAACCCTTCAAGTTTTTCTCTTATCTCTTTATCCTGGGCCTCCATCATGGCCTTTTTGCGTTTCATCTCTTCGTCTTGTTGCATTATGCTATCTTTTCCTCCTCATTGATCTTAAAAACCATATAATATCAAACCTCTTTCAATAATCATTATATCCACCGTTGCATACAGGCCACTTCCTCAGTGCTGCCCTCGCCCATGAGCAAATAGCTCTTGAGCTATTCGGCGTCGAGCTCATGACCGAGAGGCTCACTGCCAAAAGGCTCGGCCCGCATGGGGTGAGCATAATAGGGATCATGGTCACCACTCCAAGCGTTCAGCTCTGTGGTGAATATCTCTCCTGAACCTCTATACCCTCCCCGGCAATTGTCAGTCAACTTCAGTAACAGTGATCGCCTCCTGTTCACAGACCTCGATACAGCTCTCACATCCAATGCACTCCTCTGCATTGACAGGAACTGACTTTTCATCCTGCATTTCAAAGACATCTACAGGACAGACATCTACGCACTCCTCGCAGCCTATACATTTTTCTTTATCAACCTCTACCTTGTACATATCCTTACCCCTTTCAAGTATGGTGCACAATAACGAGTAACAGATAATCCTTTCCTTAGAAATGTCAAGGTCTTTTTATCAGACCAACTGATCCCTCGTACGTAGCAGGCAGCTACTTGGCCGCTTTCTCCAATTCTTTGATCCTTGCATCGATCTGGTCCATCTGCTGCTTTAGCATTTGGGCCTGGTCTCTTAAGTAGTTTATCTCCTGCTCTGGGGCCATAGGAGCGCCAAATGGTGGTATCCCTGGCCCTCCAAATCCTCCCTGTGGCGGGTAATTAGGTTGACCATAGGGCGACATCTCTGACGTTCCATATCCTCCTGGAGGTGGGTAATAGGGCATCTGTGGCATACCTCCGCAAGGATTCATCCAGCCACCTGGCATAGGATAGCCCATTCCCATGGGCGGTCCCCAGGGAGGAGGCCATCCTCCATATGGATAAGATTGGTAATGCATATCATCCTCCTTTCTACATCAATTAGGACGCAGACCCGCGTGCCCGCCATCCATAGTATTACGGCCGACGGGCCAGACGGCGGGCAGATTTTCGCCGATGCCCGCAGATATTTATTCTATTGGTTCTTTATATTCAAAATCCTGGTAGCCTGCCCGCTAATCCCGACTGGTCGCGATAGCAATGGCAGACGGGTCTGCGTTCATGCGCTTCCAAAATGGAAATCCCTATGCTATTAAGTTATTTTTTACGAATAAGGATAACCATACGGGTTTCCCGTCCACATACCATAAGGAGCATAGGCCGATTGATAGCTATATCCTCCATAAGGGGCATAAGGGGTAAACCCTGGGGCCCTATAGGCCCAGCCTCTGGGTAGGCCTCCCCTTCCCAAGCCAACATAAGGCCACGGGGGAGAATATCCCCTAAATCCGAAGCCTCTTCCAAAACCTCTGCCCCTTCCCATTCCAAATCCTCTGCCGTAAGGCATAATTATACCCCCTTTGCACCTTAAACCGTGACTCTAACGGAGCAGTCCTGGCAGATACTAAGACTGCTGCAAAGATCTAATTATTTAGCTTACCACCATCCTCTGCCTCTGCCAAATCCTCTGCCACCGCCAAATCCTCTGCCAAATCCATAGGCACCATATGGATAGCCTGCATATGGAGTAGTGTATCCGGCTCCATAAGGTGGTACGTAGCCCATACCGTAAGGGCTGCCATATGGATAGGCTCCCATAAAGGGTGGTCTTGCTCCTGCATAATAGGGGTTACACCATCCCCTGCCTCCTCCGGTCATTGGGCCCATTCCTCTGGGTCCGGTTCCATCGAATCCTGGCATCTCATTCACCTCCTTTCTGCTTTTCTTAAGGAAAGTGGATCCCTCGCCGCCTTCTCCCTCTACCTGTGCCGGGTCCTGGTGGGCCTTTGCCCCACTGGCCAGGACGACCAGGCATCATAAATTGAACATCGAACAAATTGCCCTGCAAAAATGCGTGCAGTACATCCTCCACCTGGCCTGATATCCAGGCGATCAGATTGATCCCAGCAGTTGTGACCATGTTCGCAAGGGGTTTTGAAATAGCTCCACAGATAAGTGTATCAACTCCCAAACCGGTAAGTCTCATAGTTTTGCTGGGAGGAAAATATTCACTGATATCCGTCTCAAATCGTGAGTATTCACCTTCTTCTCCCACCTCAACCACTACCAGTCGCGACGCTGCATCAAAAACGGGCGACACCCTCCCATTCCATGTTGGTATGGCAATTTTCATTCTTGCCTTTATGTCTTTTGGTAATGGAAGAATCTATTTTTCCAGATCTTTTATCCGAGACAGAATCGAATTAAGCTGATCCCGGAGAGCCTTTGCCTCTTGCTTGAGCGCTCCAATCTCTTGATCAGGAGATGCGGGAGGAGCCGTCTGATTTGGGCCATATCCTGCTTGCATACCCATGCCACGGCCCATACCCATGCCACGGCCCATGCCCATGCCACGGCCCATGCCCATGCCACGGCCCATTGGGTGATAATTCTCCCTTCTTATATCTATCAATCGCCTCTCTAATGGAACCACTAACGCCGACAATCACATCGACACCGGCTGCATTTAGGGTTCTGCTGGCATTGGGGCCAACATTTCCGGTTATAACCACAGTTGCCCCTGTGGAAGCGATAAACTGGCCTGACTGAATACCTGCTCCCCCGCCGAGAGACATACTCTCGTTCTCAATGGCCTCAAAGGTCATGTCATCTGGATTAACGATTAAAAAATACGCGCATCTACCAAATCTTGGATCTATTTCGGCGTCAAGATCCGTTCCCGTTGAACTAAACGCTATTTTCATAAGCTATTTCTCCTTCCTTTTCTAAAATTATCCCTAGCAGCTTCTGTGCCATGTTTGTGCTATCCTCATTGAATAGGATAACTCATTAATATTTCTGATGATATTCAGTTGGAATAAAAAAATATATGAAATACATCATACACAGAATGTATTATTATTGGAACATATTTTATGCAATGTTCCAGTATTGGAACACTTAAAAGGTCCTAGACAACCTGCAAAAGGCCTTTATGGTGGTTTCCTGCGAAAGTAATCAAAAACATTTTTTGCTACTAGTTGGGCAATCCCTGGAACTTGCATTAACTCTTTGAGCCCTGCCTGGGCTATAGCGTCGATATCTCCAAAAAATCCAAGCAATAACCTCTTTCTCTTTGGCCCAATCCCCGGAATTTTATCCAGCTCGGACATAGTTAACTTTTTCTTCCTTCTTTTTCGGTAATAACTGACAGCCCTCCGGTGGGTCTCATCTCTTATACGGATAAAAAGAGACAGGACTGGGTGATTGCGCGCAAGGTTAAGGGGGTTTTTCCTGTTTGGAAGATATATTTTGTCCAAAGCCCCCTGTCTTCCTCGATCAGCTTTCGCAATGGAGATAACATCAGGTGGCTTCTCAAGGCCAATAGCACCGAGCGTTTTTAAGGCTACCGCCAGATGACCCTTTCCACCATCTATTACAAAAAGGTCTGGCGGTTTGCCCTGTTTCAGTCTTCTTCTCATTCCCTCTGCAATCATGGCATAATCATCTATCCCCCCCACCTCTTTTATCCGGTAGTTACGATAGCCGGATTTCTGCGGCAGCCCTCTGACAAAGGTGACTATGGAGGCTACGGCAAGATCACCTTTGAGATTAGATACATCTATCGCCTCTATGTGCACTGGCTTTCTTCTTAAGTGCAGTAACGATTTTGCTTCCTCAAGAAGAGCAGACTCATGGGTTTTTTGGCGTCTTAACAGTGCATTGTCAGCGTTCACCGCAGCCATGTGGGCAAGCCTTCTCTTATGTCCCTTGGAGGGAACCGAAATAGATACCTTTCTCCCAGCTATCCCTGTCAACCATTCAGAGATCAGTTTTCTATCATCTATTGCATCTGATAGGATTATGTCAGGAGGGAAAAATTGTTTCTCTCTGTAATATTGTTTGAGGAATGCCTCCAGTATTTCACTTGAATACTCCCATGCTCCACGTATGGAATAACTTCTGCTTCCAACCATAACACCGCCCCGCACCAAGAGAATCACCACCTCTGCTTCTTTACCAGAGTAAGATAGTCCGATAATGTCTTGATCCCTCATCTTGCTGGAAACTACTATTTGCTTTTCCACGGTTTTTTCTATAGCCCTGATTTGATCTCTCACCATGGCAGCCTTTTCAAAATTGAGCTCCCTCGAGGCATTATCCATCGCCTTCTTCAGCTTCGAGATTAATTCCTTGTTCCGTCCTTCCAAAAATAGCCTTACCTGATCAACTAACTCCTGATAATCCTCTCCGCTGACATCCATACAACAGGGTGCCAGACACCTGCCGAGCTGATAATTCAGACAAGGCCTCGACCGCTTGGGGATTTCCCTGGTAGTACATTTTCTCAAAGGAAAGATAGGGCCTATCAAGTGCAGAGTGGAGCGTACCTCTGACACAGACGGAAAGGGGCCGAAATAGAGAGCCCCATCATTTCTCATCCTTCGTACAATAGCCAAGCGAGGATACCTCGTATTGATATCCAGCTTAACGAAGGGATAATTGGCATCATCCTTGAGATCTACGTTATACCTAGGCCGATATTTTTTTATGAGATTCCCTTCAAGTATCAAGGCCTCAGTTTCCGTACCAGTTATGATATGATCTATCCTTTCGGTATTCCTGATAATGTACGCTAACTTACCGGACTGATTACTGCCGTGGGTGAAATAGGAATTGATGCGTTTCTGTAGGTTTTTGGCCTTGCCAATATAGATTATCTTTCCAGACTTATCCTTAAAGAGATAAACTCCTGGGTTTTGAGGGAATTCTTTGATGCTATCACCACTCAGCATTGTTCAATCCAGTACATCAAGGCGGCGCTTATTGCCAGTTGCCAATTGGCACGTGCTGAGGTATCGTGAGGGGCGAAAACACCCTTTGCCTATGGGAACCTCATGACCTCCCTAGAGCCTGAATGATCACCCACTATTTTTATGCAAACACCTTTGAACCATGCCAACGTATTGTATATTATATACTATAATTTTTTAAATTGTGGGTACCAAAGAAATTTTCTTAGTATTCCACGGAAAAATATATTAGAAACTAAGGGGTCATTTTGATTGATGAAGGGAACCATATCAGGAGATTCAAAGATGACGTTACACCCAGAGAGGATCGATAACTTAAGGCCTGACCAGTATCGGGACATCCTGACAAGATCACGCACAGATGTTACCTCAATTCTTGACGATGTAAGGGAGATCGTCAGAGATGTCAGAGAAAATGGCGAACAGGTGTTCCTTGATTACTATAGAAAAGAATATAAATCGGATCTGACCCCAAAAGACCTGGAGGTCAGCAAGGAAGAGGTAGCAGAAGCCTATCGTCATGTTGATTCAAAGGTGATCGATGCCCTCAACCTTGCTGCCCAGAATATAACCAAGTTTCATCAAGCACAGATGGAAAGAGAGATGTGGTCTGTTGACATAGCAAACGGCATCTTGGCTGGACGGATGACCACGCCCTTGGAAAAGGTTGGTGCCTACATACCTGGCGGAAGGGCTTCGTATCCCAGCACTGTCTTAATGACCCTCTTGCCTGGAAAGGTAGCCGGAGTGAAGGAGATTATTGCGTGCTCCCCTCCTGGTAAAGGTATGGCCATAGCTCCCCCTACCCTCGTAGCTGCAGATATAGCTGGGCCGGTAAGGATCTTTAAAGTTGGGGGTCCCTGGGCAATTGCCTCGATGGCCTATGGCACCAAGACGATTCCCAGGGTAGACAAAATAGTCGGGCCTGGAAACAAATATGTGACCGCAGCAAAGACTATCGTGTTTGGAGAGGTAGATATAGACTCGCCTGCAGGGCCAAGTGAGGGAATGGTTCTGGCTGACAAAACAGGAAATGTAAATCTGATTGCCATAGATCTCTTATCCCAGGCAGAGCATGATCCAGATTCAGCAGCTATCCTCGTAACCCCTTCAGATGACCTTGCAGCAGCGGTTTCTGAGAGTATCAACAAAAGGCTCCCCGGACTTCCTCGGAAAGAAATCCTTGATTCCTCTCTTGCAAGATACTCCTGTATTCTGATCGCCACGGATATGGACCAAGCCATTGATTTTGTCAACGAGTATGCACCTGAACACCTGGAGATCATGACTGAACACCCTTACACTACCCTCAAAATGGTTAGAAATGCGGGCTCCATATTTCTGGGGCCATTTTCACCCATATCAGCAGGTGATTATGCCTCTGGAACAAATCACGTCCTGCCCACCGGCCAGTCAGCACGAATGTTTTCCGGGTTGTCCATCGATGATTTTATAAAGAAACCAACCTTTCAGTATTTAAGCAAGGAAGGGCTTTCACTGTTAAGAGATGCAGTCGTTACCTTAGCGGAAGCAGAAGGACTTCCTCTTCACGCACAGGCAATACTGGAAAGATTCAGATAATCTGCACTTTTTTATTGAATTCTGGGCATTTCTTTAATAAATGAGTACATCGTAATAGAAAGTGACAAACAATTCTAAGGAGGTAGGGTATGGCGAATATAAAGGGTTACAACATGCCGGATGAACTGTACTACCATCAAGAGCACAGTTGGGCCAGGGTAGAAAACGGAAAGGTTACGGTGGGCATGGACGACATGTTCCAAAAGGAGGCAGGTGATATCGTGTTTGTAGATCTCCCTGATGAAGAAGATGAGGTCGAGCAGAACGAGGTATGCGGCAAGATTCAATCACGAAAATGGATCGGAAAACTCTGCGCCCCGGTATCTGGAGAGATTGTCGAGATCAATGAAGAGTTAGAGGATGATACCTCCCTCATCAATGAAGATCCTTACGGGAAGGGATGGATCCTGGTTATTGAGCCGAGCGATCTGGAAAGTGAGCTCGGGAACCTTATACATGGAGATGCTCTTATCCCCTTTGTCGATCAAGAGATAAAACGGACTGAGGAAGAAAGGGCAAAGGCCTGATGACTTCATGGAGGCTTTTCAAGGATACAGTAAATCCTGTTTCAACAGCCTTGGGTCTTTCCATTGATGATACCCTTCCCCTATCCTTATCCCAACATGGTTCACCACCAATTCTTCACCTTTATATTTTCAAACCGTCAGCCATTGTTGGAAAATATCAGGACATAAATGCTGCTCTGAAGCTTGATAGATGCAGGCACAGGCAAATTGAGCACAACCGCAGGAGTACCGGTGGTGGAACAGTAATAATGGGTCCGAAGGTGGTTGCCCTGGGTCTGGGTATTACCTTCGACCACCCTGGTTTAAAAGGAGGAATTAATGGCATATTTGAATCCCTGAGCACTGTCTTGATGGATGCTTTGCAGGATTTTGGCATAAAGGCCGGGTTCAGGCCCAAGAATGACCTTGAGGTACACGGTCGAAAGATAGCAGGTCTCTCTGCATCTCTGGACACAGAAAAGGCGATTCTGTTTCATGCAAGCCTGCTCGTGGATTTTGATATCTCCCTGATGCTGGACATTATGCATCAACCTTCCCTGAAACTCTCTGATAAAGGCTATAGCTGTTTCAGCCAGAGGATAACTACCATCAGAGAACAATTGGGCTGTGATATAGATATGGACACTGTTGTTGCCGCCATAGAAAACGCCTTCATCCAAAAATTTGATATTTCCTTTGAGGTGGATGGGCCTGACACGTGGGAGAAAAAGAGCATACAGGAGTTTTTTACCACTCGGTATACAAATCCCGATTGGATCTTTTCTCACAAACATCCCAGATCGAGCATGGGCGTAAGTGCAGTCAAAACACCAGGGGGGCTTCTGGAGATATACCTCGCTCTCGCAGGCAACACCATTGAGCATATCATGATTACCGGGGACTTTTTTTCCACGACCAAAGATATCAATCTTCTGGAGTCCTCTCTCAAGTGGACATCAGCAAAAAGGGAAAAGATTGAGGAACATCTCTCTGAGGTGTGGAGAAACGAGATCATTTATGGGGTCGGTTTCGACACGTTGACAGAGGCAATCCTGCAGGCCAAGGAAAAGCTAGTAGCCACGTGAAAAAGAGAACAGATGGTTGCTGACCGCATAAAACAGAGCCCAGACTATGCAAGGATAAGTAGTGCCACTGCCATGTCTCTGGGTCTGTCTCATGGGAGATTTTACCGAGGGGCTAGAAATCGATGCGCAAATCTTCTTGTTCACTACAACGAGGGATGTGCAGCAAATTGTGCTTACTGCGGCCTCGCAAAAAAAAGAACGGGTTCGTATAGGGAAAAGAGCTTCATTATGGTTCAATGGCCTCTCTTCTCTATGGATGCCATTATTGAGGCTATCAACGCTTGTCCCAAGTATGTCAAGAGGACCTGTATTTCCATGATCACCAATGGCAGATGCCGAAGAGATACCATCGCTATGATTCAGCGACTCAAAAAGGAGACTGCAATCCCGATCTCCATCCTTATAAGCCCAACAGTATTGAAGATTGATGATCTCAAAGCAATGAAAGAAAGCGGTGCAGACAAGATTGGTGTCGCTATTGATCTGGCCACCCCGGAGCTTTTCGATCTTTACAGGGGAAAGGGGGTGTCAGGACCTCACAAATGGGCTAAATACTGGCAGACCGCGGCCGATGGCCTTGAGGTCTTTGGTGAACGTAATGTTGGAAGTCACCTCATGGTAGGCATGGGTGAGACTGAAAAGGAGATGGTTACCGTTATGGAAAGGCTTTGGAGCATGGGGGTTGTAAATCATCTCTTTTCGTTTTTTGCTGAACCCAATTCCAAACTGGAAAACAGAAAACAGCCACCGTGGCCCACCTATCTGAGAATTCAGCTTGCGCGCTATCTATTAGAAGAATGTTCTATCTCGGCATTCGACATGGATTTCGATAAAGATGGACATATTAGGAATTTTGGTCTACCAAAAGATGATTTGACTCATATCATCAACCTGGGCACCCCGTTTATGACTGGTGGATGTCTGGATGAGGATGGCGAAGTTGCCTGCAACAGACCTTTTGGCAACTGCCTGCCCGGAGAAAAACAATGGAATTATCCATACCCGCCTAATGAAGAGGAACTAAACCTGATTCAAAATCACATCTTCACCATAGATCCAAATTGAACTCCATATAAGCCTGTAAAATTTTTTTGACACACCATCCCAATAGTGTTACTAAAACATCTAGGCACTTTATGTATGGGCCGTTAGCTCAGTCAGGTAGAGCAGCGGACTTTTAATCCGTTGGTCGCGTGTTCGATTCACGCACGGCCCACCAGAACTGATAAGGGTTTCAGGATATTGGTCATTTCTCAACATCCTGATTTGTAACCATTTTGCTACCATCTTCGAAGAAAACCGCATTTCCTTAAGATGAATTTTGTCATAGTTGATTGAAGCAACCAATCACTGTTGATCTTTATCCTTTGATTAGGGTGGGTAATTATTTGATACAGCCGGAAGTCTGGTCGTATAGGGTTACTCGGACAAGGATACTGCTTATGAGTTAATAGAGAGGTCTGCTTATAGTAATTGGTACTCAGCTATACTTCGTCATCAAGATTTCAAAGAGACTATTTAAAGCGCTTTCAAGGTCTTGGTAAAATTTTTAGGAAAATAAAAGGGAACCGAGAAAAAACTGCGGTCCGCCATGCTAGGTTCTATGGCTGAAAACAAATACGAACCACTCACAAAATGCCTTTGCACTAATACATGGATAGATTATATAAAGTCCCAAGGTTGGAATACTGAGGGACTTTATGATGGATTGGGTTACGATGAAGAGTATATGTGTGATGTCGAGAACTGGATGCCTTCTGGCCAGGTTTACAAATTTTCCATAAACATAACTGCAAAATTTCAAGAAGGCCCTGAATTATTCTACAGGATGGGCATTTGGGCTGCAAAACACCGAACGGTTGGAGCCCTATATGCCATGGCTAGATCCTTCATAGACCCCGGTTTCATATATGATCGCTTACCTAAGTATATTGAAAATTTCAATAAGCACATGAAAATGGAAATTGTTGAAAGATCAAAGAACAAGGCACTTTTGAACACCTATCATATGACGGAAGTAAAGGCTATTAAAGAAATTTGTGAATGGACTCGTGGTCTCATAGCAGCAGCCCCCTGTGTGCTGAATTTACCTGCTGCAGAGGCCAAGGAGACTTTGTGTGAACTTAATGGTGATGAGTGTTGTCAATATGAAGTCGTCTGGACAAGACGCAAAAATATTCTTGTATCTATGTGGGAAAAGACATTAGGTCAAAAAAAAATTATTCAGGAACAACGATTGGCCTTAGAAAAAGATCAAGAGAAGCTGCTGGAGCATTTCGAAGAGCGAATGAGGCTTAAGCATGCGTTAGATTTGGCCATGGAGGTCCAACAGAATCTTTTGCCAAGAACTGATCCCAAGATCGAGGGATTGGATATTGCAGGGAAAAGCATTTACTGTGACGAAACCGGGGGCGACTACTACGATTTCCTGTACAGGGGTAATAAATACGGGCGAAGAAAGATCGCCGTCCTAGTGGGTGATGTCTCAGAACACGGTATCCCCGCGGCCCTGCTTATGACCACTGCCCGTGCCTCTCTTCGGCAGCGCTCTTCCATGTCAGGCAGCATTGAGCGCATTGTTTCAGCTGTGAACCGGCAGCTGAGCCATGACGTCGAGGAAACGGGCCGGTTTATGACTTTGTTTTATTGTGAGATTGACACCGAAAACAAATCCCTCCGCTGGGTCAACGCCGGGCATGATCCGGCTATTATCTACGACTCCAGTAGCGACAATTTTGAGGAACTTGGAGGAAGGGCTTTACCATTGGGCGTGTTTGAAGACTCCAAGTATAGAGAATCGCACCGAGAAATTACCCCAGGCCAGATCTTCGTAATTGGCACCGACGGCGTTTGGGAGGCCCGCAACCCGAAGGGCGAGATGTTTGGGAAAAAAAGGTTAAGAGATATCATCCGCGCTTATGCAACCAAGCCTGCAAAACAGATACTAGATGCGGTGATAAGGGAATCAGAACAGTTTAGAAATCCGCTAGGTATAGAAGATGACTTCACGTTGGTGGTTGTCAAGGTTGAACTGTAACGCAACTGGCAATGGTTTTGGTCGAGAAAACCCAGCCCGAGGACAATAGGTGGTATCTGCCAGTCGCCTTTGACACAGTCGATGGGAGGCTTGTGGCAAGCCCCACTCATCTAAACCATGTGGGGCATAATCCAAAAAAAAGATACCCATACCCTGCAAGAAGCCCGAAAATCAATAGCCCTAGGTTTCACTATGACGTGGCCCTGTGGTAGTAGATAGGATTGTTGTGGAGCACTACCTTCATGATGTAGGCTGGGTTCAGGCCCTTTTTCAAGGCTTCTACAGAAACTCATAATTTCTGACCAGTTCAATTCCGTAGATACTGCAGTAGTAGTACTGGTAGTAGAAACAAAAGAGGGTTGCCGAAATTCCGGAAACCCTCTAATTTTCCATGGTGGGCGGTGTGGGATTTGAACCCACGACTTCCACCGTGTGAGGATGGCACTCTCCCGCTGAGTTAACCGCCCAAACTTATTACGCTATACAAACCGGTACTATAACCGGTTATGATTTGCAAACAAAATTAATCAAGTCCAACAGCAGGGTAACGTCAAAGTCCAGGGTATGGGTGTCTTTTTTTTGGTTATGCCTTATGACATGGCCCTGAGTCCAACAGAGGAACGTAAAGTTTTTACTTCTCCACTTCTAAGGTGCCGGTATTTGCCGACCTTGAGACTGCCTAGGGTGAGAGTGCCGTAACCTATCCTGATGAGCTTGAGGGTTTTGTGACCCACAGCCTCAAGCATCCTTCTTATCTCTCTTGGCCTGCCCTCAAAAATGGTAATCCTCACCACGCTCCTCGCCTGCTGCCTGTCTATTATTTTGACGTGCGCCGGATTCGTTAACCCGTCATCAAGAAGGATACCCTTTTTCAATTTTTGAACTGAGGCATCTGATAAGGAACCACCCACAAGCACCTTATAAGTCCTGGGAATACGGAATCTCGGGTGCATGAGCCGAAAGGAGAGTTCACCATCATTGGTAAGAATCAATAGCCCCTGACTGTCAAAATCGAGGCGCCCAACAGGATAGATTCTCTCTTTGATATCTTTGATTACATCCCTGATGATAGGCCTGCCTTCAGGGTCGCGCAAGGTGCTTACATACCCAAAGGGTTTGTTAAGCATCACATAGATCTTTCGTGGGGGGCCAGGTATAGGATGACCATCAACCTCGATGGCGTCTATGCCCCAGACCGCTCTTGCACCAAGTTCTGTCTGCTTGTGCCCATTTACCGTTACCAGGCCTTGAGAGATGAATTCATCGGCCCGCCTTCTTGAGGCAATGCCCGCCATGGCAATAATCTTGTTCAACCGTTCCGCCTTCTTATTGCTCGACCTCTTCATCGCCAAGCTCTTCTATTTCCTTTAAGGTCGGAAGGGATGACAAGTCCTTTAAATCAAATATCTCGAGAAACGTTCTCGTTGTACCATAGATAATTGGTCTGCCTGGCAGGGGTTTTCGACCCACGATCCTAATCAAACCTTTTTTAAGCAGCAACCTGAGTATACCGCCTACGTCCACACCTCGCAGCCGTTCAATCTCCTGCCGGATGATGGGTTGTTTATAGGCAACAATGGACAAGGTTTCCAGTGCAGCTGTGCTTAATCTGGATTGCGTTGAACTCAGCATTTTGGCAATGTATGGCCTAAAACGGGGTAAAGTGCAAAACTGATAGCCCTTAGCTACCTCCCTGATGATAAAGCTCCTCTTCATGTGTTGGTATTCGGCTTTCAGTTCCGCCAGCACGGCCCTTATCTCCTTAAGATCCTTTTCTGGAAGAAGCTCGCGAATCTGCTGAGGGGTTAGGGGTTCTTCGGATGCAAAAACAAGAGATTCTACTATGAGTTTGAGGGAATTATCCATAACAAGTGCCTAAAGTACTTAAAGTTTAAAGTTCCTAAAATTAGTCAACCATTCAACTACTCAACCAATACGCTAGTCAACCAAAAAAGCCACACTGACAGCTGAGCACTAAACACTTATGCTCTTTCAGACACCTTTGGTTAATACCTCAATCATTATATCACTACCGTCTTGCTCCTGAAAGACAGTCATAAATCCAGTTCTTACAAGCTCAAGTAAGGCCAGAAAGGTGGCAATCATTTCTGAAATGGAGGCCGTCTCGGCAAAAAGATCTCTAAAGGAGAGAGTCTTTACCCCTTTCAATTTATCGCGTATTTCAACCATCTTTTCCTTTATAGACCAGGGCTCAGGTTTAAATCTGAGAACTGCACCGGGATGTTTTTCTTTTATAAGCCTTTTGAAGGCATTCATTAATCCATAGAGATTAATCCTGGATGGGTTTATATTGTCTTCCTCACCCCTTGTGCCATTCATTTCGATGCCCCTCTTGAAAACATCTCTGTAGAGAATATCCCTAGATGCTAATTCATTTGCAGCCTCTTTGAGTTTTATGTATTCCATAAGGGGCCTGACAATTTCCTCCCGTAGATCTTCTATCTCCTCGAGGTCATCATCTCTTCTTGGGAGGAGCATCTTGGATTTGATGTGCATCAGGGTAGACGCCATAACTAGAAAATCACCGGCGATATTTATGTCCAAGGCCCTCATCAAGTCCAGATATTCCAAATACTGTTCGGTGATAGTAGCTACGGGTATGTCTGAGATATCTACCTCATTTATCTGGACTAGGTGCAATAGCAAATCAAGGGGACCTTCAAACACGTCTAGTTTTGTCTCAAAGGGCATGATTAGATCTTGACCGCCTCTCTCACTTCTTTCATGGTACTTTTGGCAATCTTACGCGCCTTTCTGTTACCTTCCTCAATAATAGTGTCTATGGTTCTGGGATTGGCCTCCAACTCTTTCCTCTTCTCTCTTATCGGTTCCAGGGACAGGTTCAGACTGGCTGCCATGATTCGCTTGCAATCCACACAACCGATGGTTGCTTTACGGCAGCTTTCGTTGATCTCTTTTACCGTCTCTTCATCAGTATATAACTCATGAAAGGTGAAGACGTTGCAGTACCCTGGCCTGCCAGGATCAGATCTTCTGGCCCTCTGAGGATCGGTAATCATCTCATCCACCCTTTTTTCTATGACCTCTTTTGAATCAGAGATAAAAATGGCATTGTCATATCCCTTACTCATCTTCCTCCGGTCTATCCCGAGTATCTTGGCCTCTGGGGTTAGAAGAACCTCTGGCAGAGGAAAAACATTTGAATAGAAATGATTAAAGCGCCGCGCTATCTCTCGCGTCAATTCAACATGGGGGCTCTGGTCCTCTCCGACAGGCACACCATGTGCTTTATACATCAGGATATCTGCTGCCTGCAAAACTGGGTAGCCTAAAAATCCATAGGTATAAAGATTTCTTTGGGCCATTTCCTTGAGCTGTTCCTTATAGGTAGGGTTTCTTTCCAGCCATGATAGAGGTGTTACCATGGTAAAAATCAGATGCAGCTCAGCATGCTCCTTTATGCTTGACTGAATAAAGAACACTGATTCCTCGGGGTCAAGACCAACCGAGATCCAGTCAATAATGATATCTTTGGTGGTTTCCTTTATAATCTCCGGATGTTCATATTCACTCGTTAAGGCATGCCAGTCAGCGATAAAGTAAAAGCACTGGTAGTCCTTTTGAAGAGAGCGCCAGTTATTTAAGGCCCCATGGACGTGCCCGAGATGCAGTTTGCCAGTCGGTCTCATGCCGCTGACAATTCTCTTTTTCCCCATCATTTAGTCCTCCAAACGTGAATAGAGCTACCGATTCTAACTTGTAGCTTCTAACCCTACACCGACAGTTTGGCTGAGAAGTCATTCTGAATCATTCCGCCCACACGGGAGAGCGAAGAACCTACGATTTGCGGGCAGGTACTAGAACTATTGAATTAGGCCGCCGATTTTCGCAGATATCCGCAGATATTTATTCTAGTAGTACTTTTATCTAAAATCTTGGTAACCTGCCCGCTAATCCTGACTGGTCGGGATAGCGATGGCAGGCGGGTTTGCGTTCATCTGCGTCCAAAAGGAAGTTCCTATACGATAAATCTAGATTCTTCGTCGCTTCGCTCCTCAGAATGACAAAGTGTCGCTCCTCAGAACCGTCCTCGAGCGAATCGGAGGAATGACAAAGTGTCGCTCCTCAGACCTGTCCTCGAGCGAAGCGGAGGAATGACAAAGTGTCGTTGTAGGGTTAACTTTTAGCTTGCTTTGGTAAACTAGAAAATCTTCGATTTACGAATTCAATCTCATCTTGTCTCGTTATAACCTCGCCTCCCAACTTGGCCTCCAGGATGCCGTCAAATATATCCTTGAAAAGGGGACCCGGTTCATAACCCATTGCAACGAGATCCTTGCCCTTCAAATAGACCCTTGTTCCTTTAAGTCGGGAGAAAAAGGTGGATATGGATTTCTGTATCTTTTCACTCTTGGTTTTCGCCATACTAACCAGTAAAATTTCGGGAGTAAAGGGTGAAAGAGTTTTGTATAGGGAATAGTTATTCTTACCCTTGAGCTGAGAGAGTTCCCTAAAAGCTATCTTGACCTCTTGCCGGGTGGAAATCGCATTTACTATATCTCTGTCTTGAATCTGCATCGTCTCTATTATCTTTTTCAAGGCATCATCGCTCAGAGATGAGATTAACCCAAGAAAATATACCTTCCATGGTTCATAGGTAATACCCAGGTACAGGAGATTAAACCATACCAAAATACCCTTTGTCCTCTTCAGCACAGCCCTTATCCCCTCTGTAAGTTTAAGCTCGGGGGAGATGAACTTCAAAAGGTCATAGTCATCCATCCTCTCTAATACCGCAACGGGATCTTCTTCCTGCAAGATCAGTTTTAGTTCCAGAAAAAGCCTTTGCCCAGGCAAATTCTCAAAGCAATGCACGTTGACAGCATTCTGAATAAGGCTTTCTGTGAGCTTGCCTATCCGGAACCCAAACCGTTGCTCGAACCTGATGGCCCTCAAAATCCTCGTAGGATCTTCGACAAAGCTAAGGTTATGAATCACACGCAAAACCCGCTCTTTAATATCCCTCATAGCACCAAAGTGATCGAGGAGGGTACCATAATGCCCCTTGTTAAGATGAACTGCCAGGGTATTAATGGTAAAGTCTCTGCGAAAAAGATCCCGCTTCAGCGAGCTTAGCCTAACTTCCGGTGGAGCAGCCGGTGACTCGTAGTGCTCTATCCTGGCAGTTGCGACGTCTATCTTAAAGCCGTCTGGCATAATCACAACCGCTGTTCCGAACTTAGGGTAACTCCTCACCCTGGCCTTCTTGTTCTGCGCAAAGGCTTTGGCCAGCTTGATAGCATCTCCTTCAATAACGATATCCACGTCAAGGTTTTTCCTCTTTAAGATAACGTCTCTTACGAGACCTCCAACCAGATAGGCATTGAAGGCGAGTTCATCTGCCATCTCTCCCAGTTCCTTCAGGAGCGTTGTGATCTTGACGGGTAACCGTTCTTCAAGTAGGTTTTTGATATTCTTTTCCCGAACAAAGCTCGTGATCTCCTGTGAATCATAAACAAACTCAGGTGTGGATGACCTCTCTATCAGTATGTTTAAAAGGTCGGTTCTGGTAATAACTCCGAGCAGCTGGCCGTCTTGCAGTACAGGTAGAATTCTCAGCTTGCTATTGATAATCAGATCCTGTATCTCATTCAAGGTAGTTTCAGGTCCTACGTGCCTGAATTCCACATTCATGTACTCTGTTACCGGCCTCATTTCCAGGCCAAGGAAGATAGCCCTGTCCACCACCTGCCTGGAGATATATCCCTTGAGGGTTCTATTTTCATCAATAACCATCAACGTGTTGATATTGTACCTGGTCAGGGTATCACCTGCCTCTCTCATGGAAGCGTCCGGTAATATGTGGATGACAGGAGAGGTCATCATGTCTTTGGCAAATCTCTCAAAATTGATCCGGTTTAGGAGAAACCTATTAAGATCTTCCTCTGCCTGGATGAGGGTTTTATCAAGAATAGTAGCAGAGGCTGCCTGTGGATGTCCTCCACCACCAAAGTCCATGGCAATTTCACCAACATTTACCTCTGGAAGCCTGCTTCTCGCAACCAGATAGACCCTGTTCTCCATCTGGGTGAGGGCAAATAAGACATTGAGATTTTCCATTTCCATAAACTTTTGAACTAAAACAGCAAAATCACCTATATACCGATCTCTCTTGGCCTTGGCTATAACCACTTCAATACCACTGATAGTGGTTCTGGTAGCAGAAGCCATCAAATCATTTAAGAGCCAAACCTGCTCAGCGGTCAGCTCTCTGGTTAGCATATCAGAGATCGTATTAAGCGATGCCCCCTGTTCTAGTAGCCAGGCAGCAGCCTCATGATCTTCAGACCTCGTGGAAGAAAAGGTAAAAGATCCAGTATCTTCATAGATACCGAGTGCCATCAGAGTCGCCTCATCAGAGGTGATTTTGGTACCCTTTTTCTTGATTATTTCCGTGAGTATTGATGTGCCTGCCCCGAGTTCTTGGATAGCTTCAAAATCACCCTTGATATCATCCTCAGAGGGGGGATGATGATCATATATGTGTATCTCCAATTCTTTCTTGCCCAATAGCTCTTTAAATTTGCCTATCCGCCTTTTTTGGCGTGTATCTACCAGGATGAGCCTCTTGATGCTATTAAAATCAATATCCTTTATACGGAGGAAATTAAAGAGATAAGAGGTTGAGTGCAGAAAGAAATTCCTCAGATTCTTTTCCTGGGCACCGGGAAATACCATTTTTGCCTCGGGGTAGAGCTTTTTTGCGGCCAACATGGATGCCAAGGCATCAAAATCGGCATTCATATGGGTCGTTATTACCTCGATGCACGGTGCCTGTTTTGTCATTGCTTTTTCTGATGTTTTCGGCGCCATCTGTAAGGTCTTTCAAATGGTGGCTTGGGAGATTCCTGAGCAGCCTTTAATATCCTTTCTGCAAGCACTGGGAATCCGTTGTCTCCGAAATAGGATATAGTTTCATATGCTAATCCAGCCCTGATCAAACGGATAGCCAAAAGTTCCTCGTCAACAAATACATGCGCAAGAAGCCGGCCATATTTATCTTTTTGAAATGGAAGATATTCAACAACTTTGGCATTTCTCAAGAGATCTGCAGTCATTGCTGCCGCCTTTAGGCCATAAGGCTGATCCTCAAATATCCCGTGTTCCTTATGGATAATCTCCGGTGCATCTATGCCCAGAATCCTTATGACAAAATCCTTATAGAAAAAGGTATCTCCGTCATCAGGGCGAATAGCTGATTTGTCAATCCTGATAAGGCTGTAATGTTCCCCCCGCCCTCCTTCAGCCCAAGGGTTTGAACCCCACTTTTTTAAAAAAACCGAAAGAAGACCCAAGGCAATTAATCCGGTGATGAGAATGTACCTTCGACGAGATAACAATCGAGCCCTGCCTCTGTAAATACTAAAATGGTTTCGAATACTTACCTATAGTATCTTATGGATTTCAAGTAAAATCAAACAATTTATGGAATATATGCCCAATCATCGTAAACCTTGTGACGAATAAGGAGCCTCTTGATAAGGGTGTGAGTATGTTTGAAAAACGCTGGATAATACAAGGGACTTGGTGAGGTGACTGTTTAAAAGATCTGTGCTATATTGACATTTGGCAATCAATTTTTAACTTGTATGATGAGTATTCAATCAATATCCAAGGATTTTTAATGACCGACTATTCAAAGTCATCTGATGCCAAGGTTGAGATCCCTGAAGGTGTCACCCTTACGACCTTTCCTGCAAGAGAGCATACTCCCCTGGTTGAATTGGAGTATCCGGAGTTCCAATCTCTCTGTCCTGTGTCCCAGCGCCACGATCAAGGCGTTGTCACGATACGGTACAAACCAAAAGAGAATATCTTGGAAGGGAAATCATTGCGGGATTATCTGACGATGTGGAGAAACAAGAGAAACTGGCAGGAATACGTGACCGAGGAAATTGCCGATCTTTTGTATAAGATCTGCGAACCGGAGTGGCTGATAGTAACCATTACTTGGGCAGCACGGGGTGGGATAGTGGCCAAAACTACATCAGCAAGGGGGAGCACGGCCACCTCATAGTGAAGATCCCCATATCCTGGACTTTGACGTTGCCCTGAGGGGAAGCCCGCCTTCTTGACTTTGGTAATGACTCTGTTTATATTCACTGTATAGTTTGATTTAAGACATATTATTGATGGATTTGCAAAACACTCTTTGCGAGTTTGTCATTACTAATAATACAAGAAAGTTATCTTACGAGAGAGATGTCCAGCAAGGATTACTACAAAATACTTGGAGTAAAGAAATCTGCCAGCGCAGATGGTATTAAGAAAGCCTACCGGAAACTGGCGATGCAATACCACCCTGATAGGAACAAGGGTGACAAGGCTGCTGAGGCGAAATTCAAGGAGATAAGTGAGGCCTATGCTGTTTTAAGCGATTCTGAGAAAAGAAAACAGTATGACATGTTCGGATCTGAGGGCTTCCAGCAGAGGTATAGCCAAGAGGATATCTTCAGTGGCTTTGATTTCAGTGATATTTTCAGGGAGTTTGGGTTTGGAAATATCGGCGGCAGGAAGAGTGGCAGAGGTTCGAGTATTTTTAACCACATCTTCTCCGGAGCGACTCAAGGCACCAGATACCAGTCGAAGGGTGATCCCTTTGCCTCTTTTTCTACAGGCTATGGCAATCGCACGAGGAGCTTGAAAGGCCAGGATCTCATGTATGAGCTCTCGTTACGCCTTGAAGATATAATAAAGACCCAGGAAAGGACTATCACCTACAATTTAGATGGGGTAAACCACCAGATTAAGGTTAAGATTCCTGCTGGGATAGGTGATGGAAAGAAATTGAGACTTGCTGGCAAGGGTCAGCCAGGACCCCAGGGAGGATCTCCAGGAGATCTTTATGTAAAGATAAGGCTCCTGAATCATCCTATCTTCCAGAGGCAAGAAGATGATCTATACATAAGTAGAGAGATAAAATTTACAGATGCGGCATTGGGGACGCAGATTGAGGTGCCAACTATCGACGGCAAAAGGCTTAACCTCAAGATACCTGCTGGCACTCAGAGCGGCTCAAGAATGAGACTGAGGGGGCACGGTTTACCCCGCATGGGTGCGGCCAGTCGTGGAGATGCCTATGTCAAGATACATGTTGGGGTACCGAAAAAACTAAACAAGAAACAGAGAGCACTCGTGCAAGAACTCAAGGCTTTGGGCCTGTGATAGATAAGACCAGAAAACATGTTGGGTGTGTACTCGTACTACTCATCCTGTTCCTTTTCCCTTCCTTTGTCACCTTTGGCTGGGCCGAGAAAAAGCTCCCTTCGCCTCAGGGCCTGATAAATGATTTTGCAGGCATTATCCCTCCCGACTACGAACAGAAGTTGAACGTCCTTGCCCTTGAGGTTCTGAATAAAACAGGGGCAACCCTGACCGTAGTCACTTTTAAGAATATTGGTGGCGCTAACATAGATGAATTCACTAACCAGCTCTATGAGGCGTGGGGTGTCGGCAAAAAAGGGGAAGACAGGGGTGTTATGTTCCTTGTTGCCCTCAAGGAGCGAAAGCTCCGGATCGAGGTTGGGTATGGCCTCGAGGGGATTATACCTGATGGGTTGGCTGGCCAGATACGAGATCAGGCCATGGTTCCCTATCTGAAGAAGGGAGAATATGGACTTGGTCTCTTAAACGGTCTCTATGCCACAGCCAGTATTATCGCCAAAGACAAGGGAATTACCTTGACAGGGTTACCCCCTGCCCCAAAAAGAGTTCCATCAAGGAGACGTGGTTTCTCTTTTGGTATTTTCCCTTTTCTTTTCTTGCTGTTCATATTTTGGATCCTCGCAAGATCCCGACATATGGGTATTGGTACCTTATTTCTCTTACTAATGCTTGGTGGGGGCAGAGGAGGTTTTGGCGGACACAGCGGTTTCGGAGGATTCGGAGGAGGCTTTGGGGGATTTGGAGGTGGAATGAGTGGAGGCGGTGGTGCAAGTGGAAGCTTTTGAGGGAGAGGTAAACAGATATGGGAAAGATACCTAACAGGCCTGAAGAGATATTTGATGAACTCAAACAGGACTATACTGCCCTTTTCGGTGATGATCTGGTGGCTATTATCCTTTATGGGAGTGGTGCACGGGGTGAATACGTACCGAAAAAATCAGACATCAATTTTCTAATTGTCTTGTCCGATAAAGGAATAGAGCGCTTGGGTGATGCAACGGATGCCGCAACCAAATGGCGAAAAAGGAACGTTCGAGTGCCTCTGGTTATGACGAGAGAATACATAGAATCATCCCTCGATACCTTTCCCTTAGAATTCTTTAACATAAAATCAGCCTACCAGGTTATCCAGGGTGAAGACATCTTAAAGGATGTAGTTATTCAGAAAGAGGATCTCCGCCTTCAATGCGAGAGAGAGCTCAAGGCCAAGCTTCTCCTGCTGAGAGAGTCCTTTTTGGAGGCAAACAATAAGAGTCATCTCTTGCGGGAGCTTGTGGCACAATCCCTTTCAGCATTCATCTCTATCTTCAAGGCACTACTTTACCTCAAAGGAGATGAGGTACCAGAAAAGAATGAGGCTGTTATCTCTGCTACTGTCCAAAGTTTCGGGCTCGACAGAGAGATTTTCCAGACCCTCTGGCATATAAAGAGAGGAGAGAAAAAATCGGACAGAGGTGCCCTGAAAAAAATCGCTCAGAAATACATTAGTGAGATCAGAGGATTATCAACCCAGGTCGATCAGATGGACACTAAGATAAATTAACCGCAGACCTCCGCAGACGGATATAGACATTCTGTTGGGCTGGACTGGCTCAGTAGAAAATGCAATCCGCAAAGGTGGAATGAGACTCGATACTTTATGAATCTAACGATGATACCTTTGGATGATCCCAAATATGCCCGCTCCGTCCCGGTGCGACGAGAGGCCCTTCGGGAAAGGGCATGATGGTTAATATAGTTCCGCTTATATTTGGCGGAACTATTTGTCTGTGTTAGTCTGTGTGTGTCTGCGGTTTCAGATGTTTCACAAAGATATTTTCGGAGGTCATCATGGGAAAAACAGGTAAGGCACTGGGCATAGCAGGCCTGGTTATTGTGGTTATTCTTCTCGCCTTCTTTTTTTCTATCAGAGGCATGTATAACAGTCTGGTTCAGTCGGAGGAGGGTGTAAAGGGTGCATGGGCACAGGTTGAAAACCAGCTTCAGAGAAGGTATGACCTCATACCCAACTATGTTGAAACGGTAAAAGGCTATGCCAAGCACGAGAAAGAGGTCTTTTTGCGGGTAACCGAGGCACGGGCCAAGGTGGGAGGCGCCACAAACGTAAAGGATAAAATAGGTGCAAACAATGAACTCTCATCTGCCTTGTCCAGGCTGTTGCTTGTGGTAGAGAGATACCCGGATCTCAAGGCGAATCAAAACTTTATCAGGCTCCAGGATGAACTGGCAGGCACGGAAAACCGGATTGCTGTTGAGAGAAGAAGATACAACGAGGCAGTAAGGGCCTATAATGTAAAGATTAGGAGTTTTCCCACCAACATTCTGGCAGGGATGTTTGGGTTTACTGGGGCGGAGTTTTTCAAAGCACCACCTGAAGCAAAGGAAGTACCAAAGGTAGAATTCAAGTAAGTGTTCAGGTATCTTCAGTGAGGACAAAGGACGTTGAGAATGTCAAAGCCCAAAGCTCAAATCAATGGCAAAACCCAAACGACAGAAAAGTGGACTTTTACATTGAAACACTTGGATTTGATTTGACATTTAGGCCTTGTGATTTGGCTTTTCCGTTAGGATTCTAACCCTCACCCCTTTTTTTGCCCACGTGGCCTGGTTGTCTGATTCTATTATATTGGTAATGTATTCGCCTTTCGCAGTGGCGAGATTGATGAGGTGACACCAATCGGCGTGAGCAAGCAGTTATTAAACCCAGATTTTGCAGTAGGCATCGTAGCGAGGCACAAGAGACCTAGCGAAACAAGCTTTGCAGCAAGGTTTCTAAAGCCGCAATAAATGGCTACTGGAAAATCTGGGTTGAATGTTCAAATGATAGAAGCAAACCCTCTGCAGTGGAATCTGGGAAATGAGTGCTGCCTAATGCGGTTTCGGTCATTTGATATTGTTTGGAAATTCGGATTATTGTGGGCAGGCTTGAAGGGGTCCCCCACCTTTTTTCCTCAGGCTCTGAATACAGCTGCCACTTTTGGGGTGGATACGAGTGAGGGTTCTCAATTTGCTTCGTTCTGAAGAGGAGGACAATTATCTATTGTTCGAGTCGGAAATATGGGCTTCATGTTCAGTGGTTCATGGGGGTATTTGCCGTATGAACTTCCGTGATGGCACCCCGGCCAGCACCTCACCCTGTAGTAACGCATCGGTTTATCGGGCAGAGCACCATCACCCGGATACCAAACCCCAGGGGCAATAGGATAAACACGAGGGGTTTTGTCAGATGACACAGGAGCAATGGATTCCGGTGCGGTTGTATATGATTGATCACCGCCTTGGGAGGCGGTCACCGTGGTTCCATCAGTGTCGGTTCTTATCACGCTTCCCATAGCAACTATCAGAAACAGTGATGTGATACCGATGAGGAAATACTTCATCTTTGGTCCTCCTGTTGTAGTGTCTTATGTTGATGGCTGTTGCCCAAACGGAAATCCATTTGAGCGGTCATTAAAACGTTTTTTGCTAAGAAATCTTGGCGAAGTGGAAGATAAGCGATGTCAACTGTTTGAGCCCTAAAGACGAGTTTTGACATCGCCTGGAGCAAGCCTTAGATTCATCAGAAAACGTTTTAGACACAGTGAAAAGGGATTTCGGCAACAGCCTACTGAAGAGCGATGAACCCAAGAGAAAGAAATTATATCATCTCCAAAAGGGATTTGATCATTGCGTCCTGGTCCTGAGAAACCATTTTGAAGGTTACGCCAATTCCCTGCGCACTGGTCCACACAACCTCGCCGCTAATCTTGATGTATTTCTGGTAGTTTGGGAGCGGAAAGGTCAGTGAAACCTCCTGACCAGCAGAGAAAGGCATTTGGGTTTCGATAAACACCCCTCCGGCACTTATGTTTTGGATGAAGTCTTTGTAGCCACGATCCTGAGCAGCATAGTCTACAACCATAAAGAAGGGTTTCCGGTAATGCTTCCTTTTCCCTTTGAGTACCTTCCCCTCTAAGTCTTTCAAGAGCTTCTGTTGTTCATCTTCAGGCATGCTCATGATTAGTTCGAGCAAGCGATCGGATACACGAGGGGCTGAAAGATCGGTGTCAGCAAGCCTATAGAGTCCACGAGAGATTTCAATAAGTACTCCCTCATCGCGGAGTCCATAAAAGGTGCGCCTATGCATACCCTCTGCAAGAGCCTCACGGGTACGAATGAGTCCACCTCTTTTTTGAATGGCTTCTATGGCCTTTTGTCGAGCCGATTGCATAAACAAATGGTACAAAAACTTGACATTATTGTCAAGTTTACTCCTGATTTGGTACAAACTATTTCAGGAGAAGTTGCAATAGCTGTCCCGCGATCTTTTGAGCCGTGAACGTGTACGCAGTATTGTTCATGCCAACACTTTTGAAGGATGCTAATTTTCTTGGCTCTGGCTCGATTTTCGAAATTGCACCGTTATCCAGATGATGACCTCGGGTTTTTCAGAGTAATTGGTTTTTAGTTTCAGAACGCCGCGGTATGTTCCTATGTTACCTGGAATGCTCGTGAAATGAATCCTAAAGTCTTTCCCTGATTCAAGCTCTTCTATTCTGTAGGTCACCTTTTCACTGAGGCTAAATTGGCTCTCCTCAAGGGTCAATGCTTTGTCCATACAAGCTCTAACAGCAACTGTTTTGGTCAGTTTTCGATCCGCCTGACCTCTGAGATAGACACGCCTGGCGGAAAGAAAGATGGGTACCTTTACAAAGGCCTTAATGCTTACTACTTGAAACCTTCCGCTTGGCTCATTGGTGTAAACTCTGGCTCTTTTCAGGAGATTTCCCCTGTAACCCTTTGTCTTTACCCTTAGCGTGATCTTTCCCTCCTCTCCAGGGGGGATAAGCCTGTCAAAATGGGCTACTGCGCAACCTCAACCAGGTTGCACCCTCTTTATCTGGAGGGGTTGATCTCCCTTATTAAGCACGGTAAAGCTGTGCCTAATAATTTCGCCTTCTTTGACCTGCTGCGCATCAAAGAGGGGTTTCTCTATAACCATTCTTGGCCCAATAGTTTGCTGAGCGCAAACTGTTGAAAGGTTGAGACTGATCAGAAAGATCAGAAAAAAAGTATCATATAATAGCTTTTTCATCCGTCTGCCCTTGTCAAGAAACACCATAACAATCACTCCTCTTCTTATTGGTGAATTGGCGGGGATTCCGTTTCCGCCTCTCCAGTACATCTCCACGCAATCTTTCCGCCTTACGTGTAAATTGAAGGCCTCGATCGCCTCATATTTCTATCCCGGTTCTCCTTTCAAACCAATCACGTCTGCAACTTCCTGCATCCCCTTTATGGTATCTTCGATGAGTTCTTCAAGGCTCACTCCCAGCATGTCGGCACCCTTCTGGATGATTGATCGATTCACACCAGCAGCAAAGGAAGGTGATTTCCATTTCTTTTTTACCGATTTTACTGTCATGTCCATCACGCTTTTCGAAGGCCGAATGAGGGCATTGGCCGCAACAAGCCCTGTTAATTCATCAATGGCGTAGAGCGTCTTTTCCAAGGTGCTCTTTGGCTCCACATCTGAGCATATTCCCCATCCGTGAGAGACTGCGGCGCGAATATATTCTTCGGGCCAGTTATGTTGGTCAAGGATTTCCCGCGTCTTGGTGCAGTGCTGATCAGGGAATTCTTCATAATCGAGATCATGAATAAGACCGATAATCCCCCACTTGTCCTCATCTTCACCACGCTTTCTTGCGACATAGCGCATTACTCCTTCAACGGTATAGGCGTGTTTGAGCAAGCTATCGTTTCTGTTATGCTCCTTTAGAAGTGCTAATGCCTCCTCCCGAGACGGTACCTTTTCTTCCATTGTTATTCTCCTTTCCAGGTTTTAGATGGTCACCTTTTAGAAAAGGCCACGTTCCTATCGATGCCATAAATGGGCACGTTGGTTTCATATTTTATTACCTGGTGCCCGTGACTGGTGAAACAGGGTTCTCCTCCTATTCACTGTAACGCTGTTTCCAGAAATCTTTGAGAATGAAGCCCCGATTCTCATCTGTGCTGCCATGCCCGAAAGGCAGATGGCTCATTTGAAAAGACTCTCGATCACCTCGGTCAGGGTTTGGTTCAAGGTAGCCTCGACTTTGCCTGGATCAAAGCTTATCTTCTTGGTCTGGGGTGCGCTATCCACGGTCCGAATCACAACCTTTCCTTCCTTTGTTTGACCAATCGAAACGGCCATCTTCACACGGTAGTGTATCTCTGTGGTCACAACACCGGATCGGGCATCAATGGCAAAGGATTCGATTGCACCTCCCACAACTGTAGAGAGATCTTGAGGTAAGCGGGCGAGTCCCTCGGGGCTTTTGTCCCAGCCCTTGCAATCAGTGACCTCAAAACCCCTTCCGGTAAAGTAGTCCTTTACAGCCCGAGTAATAGACTGGGAGACGCTGATGCCAGCTACCTTTAGGAAATCGACTTCTTTACCGGTTCGATGTCTGATGCCGATGGAATCTTCAGGTTGTTCCTTTCTGGCATCCTCGAAGGGGCAAATACCCACGACCTTGGCCTTCTGGGGTTCGGTTGCAGGAGGTGCCTTCTTCGCTGAGACATATTTCACATCGATGAGATATGTCCTGCTCCCGGCACATCCTGAAAGAACTGCAATGAGGCTGGAGATCATCAGGAAAATGATAACTTTTCCCTTCATCATGGTTCCTCCTTTTTTCTGGGTTGAAGAATAGTGCGAGCCCATAATCCTCCTACAATTCAAATCAGTATAGAGGAAACCCCCCTGGGCGTCAATGGCGAAGGTGCTGCACAGGGCACATCAAACTACAGGGTATGGGTGTCTTTTTTTTGCCTTCAGCTCTTGTCATCCAGGATCATAATAAGCGCATCGTCGTTGCTGTAGTAGCTGGGAATTCTTCTAACTGTCTTCATACCCACGCTGTGGTAAAACCCTATGGCACTATCGTTCTTTGATCTCACTTCAAGCCACAGCCTTTTTTGAACACACGAAACAGCATGCATGAACAGCATCGTTCCAAAACCCTTCCTTCTGTACGCAGGTTTGACTGCAGTGGAATGGACATGACCGCCCATATCAAAGATAATGTATCCGGCAATGTCAGTGCCTGTTTCTAAAACAAGAAAACCATCGGGGAGACCTTTTGCATAGCTGAGAAACGTTCCTTTTGAATAGGGCGTCTTGGGAAATGCCTGTTGTTCAATTTTGAGTATTTTCTTGATATCTTCTTTGTTGAATCTTCTTATTGCGGCAAGGGGGTTTTCAGCCATTTGCTCTCATCTCTGAAACAACGGCACCCCATATCATTACGACCAAAAAATCTGAAATGTCAGACACCATGAGCTCTATCTGGGGGTACATCAAAGGTTCATCCCTAAGGGCGGATTCTACATTGAGGCCAGAGACATAAAGGTCTCGAGCGTTCCCTTCATGACGTCCTTTTGGGTGACTATGCCTGCTACCTTCCCTTTATCTATGACCAAGAGCCTTCTGACGTCCTTGAGTGACATGAGTGAGGATGCCTGGCCCAGTCCCGCATCTGCTTCAATGTGAATGAGGGGTTTGCTCATTATTTCTCCAGCAGTTACTGCCCTTGTGCACAATTGCCGGGGGCAGACCTTCTTTAGAATATCCCGTTCAGTAAATATACCCACAGGTTTTCCATCCTGAGTGACAACCACGGATCCTACATCATTTTTTGTCATTACTCTAATAGCTTCAGTCACCTTGTCTGCGGTCTCTACTGACGTAAGATTTTTTGTCATTACATCCCTAACGGTAAGGGTCGTTGGCATTACCATAGAAAACCTCCAATGCCGTTTCTGTTGCTGTGGTCTCTGTTCTCAACCGACTCTACTTTGATTAGTCGGTAGACTTTGGCCTTTACTTTTATCGCACATTTTTCAAGACGTTCTTCAGTCCTGTTGAGAGACCTCTTTCATGGCTTCGTGTTTCACTTGCTCTTTTTGCTTCACTTTTTCTGAATTCCACTGAAGTTGTCCACTACATATCTGACGACACGCGACCATTCATTCTTGTTTATGCCAACACTTTTGAACGATACCAACGAATATTCTCCCGAATGAAAAACTGGGTATATCAGTTACATCATTGAATCATAGAAAATGGAGGTGTCGCTGTCAACAATAATGCCTTTATCTCAACCGTGAGCATGGACTCCTGTCCAGCAGGGGAAATCTTGTTGAGCCCAATCCCATGGGCGGCAAAGGTGCTGCAGAGATAGGTGCGGGATTCCTCTCTATCCATTTCTTGGTAGGTGAGGATGTGTCCCGCCTCATGGGCAATAGAGATGATTTCCCTTGTCTGGTCGCCAAAAGTGCCGCAAAACACTGAAATAACAAAACAGGGTGATTCGTATATAATCAATCTTGGATTTTGGCATTTATTCCCAATTGACAACCTCCCAGTGTTGCGGTATATAAACCAGTACACCAAATCCCACACCCCACAAGGCCCCCAGTGAGAGGAGAGCGCTATGGAAAAAGACAATAAAC
>JAFDDT010000097.1 GCA_019310725.1 Deltaproteobacteria bacterium
AAACGGTGTAAGGGCCGCTCAAAAATTCCTGGAAACCTGGGACTTTGAGGAATGGAAAAAAAATTATAGGCAGAAGACCTCTTAGCAAAGAGGATTATAGAATTTAGGGATTTATGTACATAGCCTACCATAGTCAATGCTCGCTATCACTATGATTTTATTTCAGTATTCTAAATGTATTCAGAACATTATCAAATTCTGCCACAAATAAGAGGCGCATTCTAATCAAGAGAATTGCTTCTTCAGAACCTTTATAAAATAGGGCTCTATCTTATCTATCTTCTTTATAATCTCTTTATGGTTGTTGAGATACCCTTTTTCATGAAGAAATAGGTAAAAGAGTTTCAATGCCGGCGGCCAATATACATACTCGTTTGGCTCAGCCATCATCTTTCTTATAAGAAAATCTTCAAAGAACTCAACAAGGTATATGTCGGGGACCGATTTCAAAACAACTATATCGTCATGCATGTATCCGTAGATAAAATCGAGATATGTATGTAGACAGAAGGAAAAATCCTGAACATCACCCTTCAGTCCTTTAGCAATTAGCTATTTTTCAAATAGATCCTGGCATTCATTTTTCAATGAGATGAAGAGATCTTCATATTTGCCATATTCTGTTCTATCGTAAATATTCTTGTCCAATTGCTCTATCTTGCCCGTGACATCCCTGTCTTTTTGATCTGGGGGTATGATCTCATTGGAAAGCGCTAATTTCTTGTAATCAAAAGGTTTTATAAGATGTCGTACCTCCTTCCGGATGAACATGAAAGGTAGTCCGGGTTCAGGCTGAATGTCTTGTGGAAATAGATAGCTATATCTTTCTATCATTTTTGTGAACAGAATATGTGTTTCGTCCTTATCCAAGCCAAAAGCTTTCCTTAAGGCTTTTAATATCTCTTTCTGTAATTTTTTATCCTCATTGCCATCTTCGACAGAAATAGAATAGTTCCAGAGCACTGTTGAGATCTGCATGGCCACATTCAAGCCATTTTCATCATCTTCAACATACTTCATGAGCGGTTTTGCATACTCCATCATGGCCTGTGACATGGAAATAGAACGAAAGCCTTCCGGTGCTCCCATGCGAGGAAGTCCAGGCCTGTGGATTATCTTGGGCTTCAGCTTTGGACTGGATTTTACAAGTCGCAGTGTGCGTTTCTTTTTTATTTTCTGTCGAGCCTTGAAGCGCTTTTTTGCGATTTCTCCCTTTTTTTTCTTCTTTGCCATCACTCACATCCTCTCAAGCTGACGATATTGTGGCGCTATTAGTTAATTTTCACAGAGCTAAGATATGATAAAGAAATAAAAACCTGAACCATTTTCGCCCTTGCCTAAGGCTAATTGCGCTTAGTTTATGATACAAATATCGTAATTGCTCAGGTTGTCAGGTTCATAGTTAAGCGTTCACTGTTGACCGCTTTGCGTATCGCAATCCAACCCCTTTCTCAGTATTTAGACTGGCTTAGAGAGAATGAGATTATTTCGCATAAACAAACATGAGAAGGCTTTTATGGACTTCAAGAAGAACAATCCGAGCCTTATATGCAAAATATCTTGCCCGGTAATTCAATAATTCATGAGCAACAATAGAGGAAACGATTGTGTAAAGAATAAAAATTGAAGCACAAGTTCTCTGGAGTAGAAAAAGACTTATTTAATTATGCCTGGCCCCATTTATTTATAGCAGAAAGCATAACCCTTGGGGCTAATAGCTCTTATACAAAATGTGCAATATGTGCCCACTCAGACCCCTCGCTCTTGCACTTTTATAGACTTACCCGGGTACCCCGCGCTCATCCGAGGAACTCGACCCCGTAGTCTTTTCAAGAAGCCGATCTGCTTCGTTTCTCGTATCAAAGTATCCCCTCTTATTCACCCAATAGAATAAGACAGGGACTAAAAGGAGGTTTGTCAGTGTAGCAGTGAGAATTCCCCCCACCGTAGGAACGGCAATCGGCTTCATAACCTCAGAGCCTGTCCCAGTGGAGAACATCACAGCCATGAGTGCAAGGACTGTGGTAGCAGTGGTCATTACAATGGGCCTCACCCTCAGGAGAGCAGCATCGACGATAATCTCTTTAAGGGGTCTATTGCTGCCTTCACTCTTTACCTTTTGCAAAAGGTACTCCACCATGACCACGCCTGCTTCAATCGCTACGCCAAAGAGGGCAATATACCCCACCCATACCGCGGTGGAAAATTTGTACCCCAGCAGAAACTGGAGCCAGACACCTCCTATAAAGGCAAATGGCAGAGCCATAATGAGTATAGATGCAGATGAGAGAGAGCTGAATTTCACATAAAGAAGGAAAAAGATAGCTACAATACAGATAGGAAGAACGATCATCAACTTTTTTCTCGACTCAATCTCATACTCATACTGGCCGCTCCAGGTGATAAAATAGCCAGGTGGAAATCTAACTGTTTCCTTGATAACTCGGTCTGCATCTTTCACGAAATCAATAATACCCGTTGTCTCTGTATCCACATCAACAAAGATTCGAACATAGAGCAGGGTATTTTCACTGGCGATTTTGGCAGGCCCAGGCACTCTGACAATTTTGGCAAGTTGGCGAAGGGGTACTTTATAACCAAAAGGGGAATCAACAAAAATCCGCTCAATCCCTTCCACATTGTCCCTTAGCTCTCGCATGTATCTTACCCGAACCGGATACCGTTCCCTCCCCTCAACGGTGGTAGTGATATTCATCCCTCCAATGGCAGTCATGATAAGTGATTGGACATCCCCCACGTTAATTCCGTGTCTCGCTACCTGCTTTCGATCTATCGCAATCTCCAGGTAGGGCTTGTTCCCCACCCGTTCCGCATAGGGGTTTACAGAACCTGGAATCCCTCGGATGACATTCTCAATCTCTACAGCCAGCCTCTCAATCTCCTTCAAGCCTGAACCAAAGATCTTGATTCCCACCGGGGTTTGAATTCCGGTGGCAAGCATATCGATTCGATTCCGGATCGGTTGGGTCATGATAGGAGTAACCCCTGCTATTTGGGTTTTCTGAATGATTTCCTTTATCAGTCGCGCCTTAGTCATCCCGGGCCGCCACTGCTCCTCGGGTTTCAGGATAATGATCGACTCGATCATTCCTATAGGTGCAGGGTCAGTTGCCGTCTCTGCTCGACCCAATTTGCCCACCACGGTGACGACCTCGGGAAACTCTTTTATGGTCGAAGTCTGCTTAGTAAGCACCTGTTTTACTTGCGTAAGGGAAGCTCCAGGGAGGAGGAGAGGCATGTAGAGAAGGTCCCCTTCGTTGAGAGGAGGCATGAACTCACTCTTGATACCAGGTAAGGTTGCCTCAAGCTTTTTGAATACCTTATGAACCCCAGGGACCCTATCCAAACGCAAAGCCTTTGAAAGGGGACCGGTGACTATTTTGGCACCCACCATAGGAACCAAACTTATGATCACAAAAATCAGGAAAAACAGGAGAACAACAAAGCCGTGGTTCAGGCAAAACTTGACTATAGGGCGGTAACCCCACTGTAGAGCCTTAGCGATCGGATTTCGCTCCAGTGGCCTCATCCGCCTTCCTAGCATCATTACACACAACACGGGGATGACGGTCACCGAAAGAATCGCGGCACCTCCCATGGCCGAGATAGTGGTCAGTGCCAGGGGCTTGAAGAGCTTCCCGGATTGACCTGTTAAGGTAAAGATGGTCATAAAGGCTGCGATAATGATCAGCATCGAGAAGAAAATGGGGGCTCCCACCTCATGGGCAGCCCTGAGGACTACAGCTGACTTCGCTTCTCTGGGAGAAGCCATGCCAAGGTGCCTCGCGATGTTTTCGGTCATGACAATCCCGGCATCCACCATGACGCCAATGGAAAGGGCTAAGCCACCTAGAGACATGATATTTGAGGGTACTTCTAGTAAGTACATAACAAGAAAAGCTAGTAGGATCCCTACGGGCAAGATAATTGAGATGATAAAGCTACTTCGGATTTGCCCCATAAAGATGAGAATGACCACTACTGCAATGATCAAGGCCATAATCAATGCCTTTTGTAGAGTATTTACCGCCCTCCTAATGAGGTTCGATCGATCGTAGTAACCGACCAAACGAACACCCGGAGGAAGGCCAGTTGTGATCTCCTCGATCTTTCGCTTGACACCCTCAATGACCTCCAACGGGTTCTCACCATAGCGCATGAGAACGATGCCACCAGCTGTTTCCTGACCATCCCTGACAAGTGCACCCCGGCGAAACTCAGGCCCCAACATGACGTTTCCGATGTTTTTCACATACACGGGAACGCCGCTGTGGGCCCCGATGACAATATTCTCAATATCCTCAATGCCTTTGATGAAGCCAAGGCCCCGAATAACAAATTCCATTCCGCCTTCTTCGATCACTTTGGCTCCCACATCGATGTTGCTCCGCTTTACAGCTCTGATCAATTTCATCATGTCGATTTTATAAGAGAGCATCTTATTAGGGTCTACATCGATCTGGTACTGCTTTACATAGCCTCCTACGCTCGCGACCTCACTCACTCCCTTTACGGCAGTCAGTTGAAATTTAACGAACCAGTCTTGGGTGGATCTTAATTCAGCGAGATTGTACTGCGAACGGATTAACGGTTGGCCGTCTTTTGGGCAGTTGCCCGGGGCATCAAATACCTCATCGGGATGATCTGGGCAATAGTACCCATTTTCGATGGTGTACCAGTAAACCTGACCGAGAGCCGTGGCGTCCGGGCCCAACACGGGAACTACCCCTTCCGGTAGGTCCTTCAGGGCCAGATTTAACCTCTCCAATACGCGGGTTCGAGACCAGTAAAAGTCGATCTTGTCCTCAAAGATAATGTTTATCATCCCGAATCCAAACATGGAATTGGAACGGATAACTTCCACACCCGGAATCCCCAAGAGGGTGGTGGTCAAGGGATAGATAGCCTGGTCCTCTACATCCTTCGGACTTCTTCCCGGCCAATCTAAAAAGACGATCTGTTGGTTTACACCGATGTCTGGGATCGCGTCAATGGGGGCGTTTCTAACCGCCCATATACCGGCTCCCAGTATTGCAAAAAGAAAGATGAGGACAATAAACCGGTTTGCCATACACCATGTGATAATCCTATTTATCATAATTTCTCAGCCCCCCAATCTGATACCTATCGGGTTCTTATGTCTGGCGTTTGTATCAATGGGCATGGGCCCCGGGGAGAGCCCCGCCATACCCTCCAGATGCCCCGGCACCGAGGGTGCTTTGGGAGTCGATCAGATAGTTTCCTGTGACCACAACCCGCTGGCCCTTGTTCAGACCGGAGAGCACGGGAAGATACCTCCCCGCCCTAGGGCCTACCCGTGGTTCTAAGGGCATGTATTCTCCCGGCTCCATTTCAACATACACAACCTTTCTGACCCCCGTATCCAGTACCGCGGTATAAGGAATCGACAGAACCGGCCTACCACCGTAAGGGACTCGGATTCTGACATCAACAAACATTCCGGGTTTTAGCAGACACTTGGGGTTGACTACGTCCATGCGCACCTTGACCGATCGGGTCTTTATGTTTAGGAAGGGGGCGATGAACGATACTTTTCCGGTAAATGGAACCTCTGGACACGTTGGTGTGGTGATGGAGACTTTCTGTCCCACCTTCACTAAGTCAAGTTCGTATTCGTAGATATCTGCCAGCGCCCAGACAACAGAGAGCTCAGCAATGGTATAGAGGGCGTCACCAGTCTTCACATACTGGCCCTCCAAAACCCGCTTTTGGATCACTATGCCTTCAATGGGGGCATGGATGGTCATGTGGGTGCTGACCGTTCCGGTCTTTTCGAGTCTGGCGATTTGCTGTTCCGTGATGCCCCACAGGAGAAGTCGCTCCCTCGTTGCGTTGGCTAGGTTGATTGTTGATCGTACGGCATCTTTGCTGCCTAAAGCGGCCATCCCCCTCTTTGTCTTAAGAGCAAGGAGGTACTCCTCTTGGGTTGAGAGTAGCTCCGGGCTGTAGAGTTCAGCTAAGGCGTCTCCTCTCTTTACCCTCACCCCTGTGAAATTCACATAGAGCTTATCTACCCGGCCACTGACCCATGCTGATACCACCTTCACCCGCCTTTCGTCATAGGTAATCTCACCAACTGTCTGGATCTCTCGGATCAATCTTCGGTACATAACGGGCTCCGTCCTGATCCCGCTCCGCACCACAACCTCAGGAGCCAAACGGACTGTGGTTGGCATGCCCTTCTCTAATTTCTGTCCACCGCCTTGTTCAGGATGGGATTGATGAGCTTTCGTTTTCTTATCGGGTGAGCCCACCTCTCTTGCATAGCCATAATGCCCAGTTGCAAAGAATAACAAGAGCCCAGCCACCAGTACCCCTAAAACAAAAAGGTAACATGGCTCCCAACAGATGTCTCTGATAGGTGAGGCCTTTTTTTCGCTCATAGCTAATCCTCCTTGGTACCCTCAGTGGTTTTCCCGGAACGGTATTCGGTCGGCCAGATACCAGCTGCCCTCTCCAAGTCGTTAATGTGCTTCAGGTAATCCGTGTAGGCTTGCCAGTAACCAAACTGGATATTCAATAGGACTCTTTCAGCATCCAGGAGATCAAGAAAGCTCACGATCCCGGCAATGTATCCTGCCTCAGCTGACTCGAGTGCTTGCTTTGCCTGCGGAGTGAGCGTACGTTTGTATAAATTGGTGGTCTCCCGGGCGCTCTGAATCTTGAAGAAACTATCTCTGACTTCAAATAATGTCTGATTTGATACCTGCTGATAGTGACTCTTTTGTGCAGTGATCGTTTTGAGGGCACTTTGAGCCTGAGATGACAGCTTCTTCTTCCATATTGGTAGGTTGATGCTGACCATTACGTTGAACGCATCCTTGCCATTATCACTGACATTGAGTGGCCCCTCATCGACTTCGATGTAGTTGACCCCAAAGGTGAGATCCGGTGTGTAATCCTTTTTAGCCAATTTGTATGCACTCTCGCTCTTTTTGATCAGGGCTTGAGCAGCGTTGAGCTCGGGGCGATTCTTTTCTGCAAGTTCAAGAAGCTCTTGTTGCCCGATAGAGATTTCCATCAACTTTGGCTGTTTTGGTTCTCCCAGGGTTTCCCAGAGAGGCCGGTTTAACAGAGCGTTAAGCATCACCTCAACGGTCTGCTTCTGCTTTTCCAGAGCCAGTAGCCTCTCATTGAGTCTGCTCACCTCCACCTGCGCTTTTAGTATGTTCTGCTGTAAACCACGTCCTGTTTCATATTTGATTGTGGCAATCTGCTCAAACCGCTTCAAGAGTTCTTTTTCTCGCTGCGTAATGTCGATAACTGTTGCAAGGTAGAAAAGGTCATAAAAGGCTCTTTTGACCTGACGGATCACCTCACTTTTCGTGGCTTCATAGACATGTTTGAGGTAATCTGTTTCCTGGGAGGCAATATCGGCTCGAAGATCTCTTTTCCCATAAAAGGGAAAGGTCTGCTTTGCTCCCAAAATGTATCTCTGAGGGCCCACACGTGTTTCTACACTTTCCACAAAATACGTGTATGATAAGTGAGGGTCTGGCAATGCCTTTCGGACCTCTATCGTCCCCTGTGCGCTATGCCACCTATTTCTGGCGGCAATAATAGCTGGATTTCTCTCGAGGGCCTCACTTATGAGCCCTGGCAATTCGAGCATTTCCTGAGAGTTTTTCGGGGCATCTCCATGTACGCTCTCGATAGACACAACCATAGCCAAAAAGGGGAACAATATGAATGAAATCAAATTATACGCCATGAACCTTTTCACAATTTAACTCCCTCCCTTTTGAGTGACTAGATTTTGGCAATTTAATTCCTAGCGTCTGGCCGCCTTCGCCGGAAAATCTTGAAGAGGACCCCCCAAATGGCCAAGGGGAAGAGGCGTGTTTACCCAAAATAAACCGACCTCGAAATCATAATGAAGGATAAGATCATCTTCTCATAGTTACTCTCTTCACAACAGAGGCTGAATTCAATTTTTTTTAATTCGAGCCTCTATTTTGACGAAAATCATTACCCCCAAAACAACCTCCGCAAGTACCGCGATCCCGACAAAAAACCGGTAGATTATCCCGATGTTACCACCCCCGTGGTGGACAAATTCCAGACTTTCCTGCCAGAGTGATTCCACTTCCCCATTGGCATGTCCCGATTTGTAGCTTTCCTCATGGGTATGAGTACCAGGGACAGCAAATCGACCCAGGCTGAGGAGAAACCCGCTCCCAGCCTGGAGAATGATAAAAAAGGCCAAGAGGATCCCTAGGGCGCGATGCCAGTTTCTGAGGTCCGACTCTTTCATTGTGACACCCCACCTTTTTTTCCATCACCTGATAAAATGCAGATTTCTATTTCCACTCTTGTCACAAACACTCTCTTTTTAACTGCAGACAAATGACTCCTTTGTGATTGCGAAAGACCTCCTTTGGAACGTGGAGGATTACTCATGATGGTTCATGCCAACACTTTTGAACGATACCAACAGATTTCTCCTCTCGAGCGACTTAAGTCTATGGACTTTTTTCCGTCACCTGGGAGCTCACAACCCCGCTTTTCTATCACGGCTCAGTCTTTACCACAACCAAAGTTATGTCGTCATTTTGGATTGCCGATTGACGAAAGGCGGCAACATCATCAGTTATGGCTAGGACTATTTCCTCGGAAGAACTTTCACTGCGCTGCCGGATGACATGGCGCAAGCGATCTTTTCCATACGCATCGCCCTGAGGGCTTTGGGTTTCCCATATCCCGTCTGTACCGATGAGGATAATCTCCCCATCACTCCACCCCGAATTGGTGTATTCCTGAAATAACCATGAATCGTCTATCCCAAGGGCAATTCCACTGCCGCCGAGCTCACTAAAGGAGCCCGTAGAGGGATCATAAACGATAGCCGGATCATGCCCAGCTCTTACCCACCGTATTTCTCTCTTGACTGAGTCGATGGTCATGAAAAAGAGAGTCATGAAGCTACCCGTTGGAGCAGTGTCGATGCACAAAAGGCGATTTACATCTGTTATCATCTCCGAGAGACTTCCTGGCTGCGTTACCCTAATTCGCAAGAACGCACGGACAGTGGCCATGAGTAAAGCCGCAGCTATGCCGTGACCTACCACATCACCCACTGCAATACCGACCCGCCCTTGGCCCAGCTCGGAGAACTGGACGAAGTCGTAGTAGTCTCCGCCAGTTTCTTCACAATAGATGCTTTTCCCGGCAATATCCAGACCATCAAGTTTCAGGGATTTTTGGGGAAGTAGATTCTGCTGTACTTCCATCGCCAGATCTAGCCCATGCTTAAGTCTCATCCGCTCTTCAAGTTGTAGCATCATGGTATTGAAACTCCGGACTAAGTCCCCAATTTCATCCTGAGTTCTTACCGGAAGAGGAGCCCCATAACTGCCTTTGGCCACCTGCCCTGCCGCTTTGGAAATTGATCTTATAGAGTGGGCCATCCTTCCTGAAACAAATCGGATGAGCACTAAGATAAAAACGATGCAGAGGATTACCCCTATAGCATAGTATAAGCGAAATCTCACAATGGGAGCCAAAATCCTTTCGCCCGGGGCAAAGAGTATAATGGTCCAGGGAGCCTGCTCGAGCTTATAGAAACCGCTTACTCGATCCGGCGGATGTCCAGAGCCAAAAACGGTTCCGAATGACCTCTCCTTCATGGCTTCTACAATACCCAGCTCCAACGGGTCACTGGTCTCCCCAAGTCGTGCTCGTCCCCCCATCATGGCTTCGGTATGAGCAAGATACTGCCCGGACACATCGACCAGACACGCCATATCACTTTGCCACCAACCAAGCTTTCTTATGTCCTGCATGAGAAAGTCAAAACGGAGTGCTACCTCCAGTCTGCCTACTACCCCACCAGCTTCATCAACGAGTTCTGAAATGAGGGTCACTGTGTTCTGCCCTGTTTGGGCATCATAATGTGGGGGCGTCACCTGCGAGATCCTCCCCCGATGGAAGTGCATCATGCCCTCACCACCCGTGTGATGTCGGCGGCTTGGCATGGCTGCGGGCTGGGTTCTGTTTTGCGCCCACTGCAGCTTGACTTCTGTCACACCTTCTAGCTCTTTTAGCTGCCTAAGTATCCATTCCTGCACTGTGTAGCCACCGTGGTCCCCAGCAGTTCCATGAAACATTTCGATCCTGTGAATCGGTCGGCTCAGGCGCATATCGATATGGTGGGCAGCTCGCTCGAGTTTAACTATTGCAGTCTCTCTCCATTCATCAAGCAGAGCCCCCCTTATATAGACAAAGCCGAAAAGACCTGTGAGAAAAAGGAGCAATGCCACAGGGAGCAACAATAAAAGGGTAAGCCGCTGTTGCAGGCTTTTGATCATTAAAAAGGCCCTGTATAGATAAGGATTCTGAATCGGTAATTATCATTTTGTTTCACTTCTGCCTTTTTGTCCAGTAAATTCTCCCTTCTAACATCCGTTCTTCGCGTACTTGGAGCTGCCGCCCTTAATCCTTAAGGCTTTCCCTTTTTTTAAGATTAATGGCAAGGTATCTACACTCCCCATCAAGGTGGTGCTTGTGAACCATATGGATATTCTGAGCGATTATCCTAGTCTCGGCTTTAGCAGTTATTCTTCAACCTGGGAGATTAATGGTGCAGTCTAGCACACCAGTTATAGCGCGGTGTCAGGTTAAATGGAATTAAGAAACCTATCTTATACTTTAGCAGTTTTTTTACACCTTAAACTACTCTCCTGTCATAAAACCCTGTTTGGGGAAGTGGAGGAAAGAGTAAAGCATGGCTCTAAGAATAGACAAAAAAACACCGGCTGCTATAAACAAGCCGGGATTAGTGGTCGCACCTCGATAGCGATGCTCATGATCACGTAAAAAAGAGAAGAATGAACGCAAAAAGCATAGGGAAAGAAAAGGCTTTTGGTTCAGAAAGCTCACCGATGACAAAGAAGTCTGGGAGCGATTCTGCAACGGAACCCGTGCCGAGGCCGCAAACTAGAGACCACATCATCATGCCTGATTACCAAGAAAAGAAAACAGCCAAGAAATATAAATACAAGCTTCAGGTAATTGCAGCAGATCTCACGGACAGGAAATTACTCGTGCTCCCCGGAGACCTGGAAGAATTGGGTTACAACCCCGATACAT
>JAFDDT010000315.1 GCA_019310725.1 Deltaproteobacteria bacterium
TGGGAAGCAAAGCCTTTAATGATTTTATCTAATGTATCTCTCGATATAGCCAGTTAAAGATCTCCTGCGTTTTCTCGTAAATTTTTATAGCGTTTTGCTCATTGATAATTTCTGACAAACTTTCGCATCTTCTCAATAAGTTCGGGTTCTGTCATTGCGAGCGAAGCGAAGCAATCTCTATTATCGCGACGAGCCCGCCCTGCGACATGGTTTGAATATGCTCTTGCGCTCTCTTCTTCTGCATGCATCCGTTTCCGGCACCGCATACAGATATTCAAGCCTGGTCCTGGGATTGCCACGTCGCTGTGCTCCTCGCAATGACGGCAAATAGCAATGGCCAGGATTTATGCGAACTTATTGAGTCACAAACTTTCCTTATAATCCCCGTGACGAGCTTCAATGCAGTAAGGTGTCAATTCTGCCAAGAAGTTAAACTGTGCACTGTTCAGATGAGTTTTGATTTCGGCAATTTCTACGAGACGACTCAAATTGTGTATAGGTAGTTTTTTTGCTTGTCTTGCTGAGCGATTATCGCTTTCAAAAGTTTTTCAGCTCTCCTTTCCTTAGTAATTTATATCACCTACGCACTATTCAGGTCAAGCACAATAGACCCCGAGCTTAGCAAGCTCCCTTCCAGACACACTGGCGTCTCAAGTGAGGCCTTCTATTCTCCTGACCATTATAGATGATATTAGCTATGAGCTATGAGCTTCATTTAACTTTCTCACGCCGCCCATATGACCAATCTTTGCCCTCTTATGTATCGCCACCAGGCCACGAGGATAGAGGCATTCATTATAATAAAATACATGGGAATTTTTAGAAAAACTTGTGGTTTGTCTGTTTTAACCCTCCATCCCCAGAAGGCCAGGCCATTCCACCGAAGAAGTTTAAGACAGAGAAATTGACAGGAGAAGAGGCCATAACAGGGGTGAGAATGAAAAGTGTCCAATAATCGGCACCAGAACGTAATATGTATTGGGGGTTTTAAGGAAAAAAATATTCTTTTTCGAAAAGAAAAGACTGGCAAATCGGCGCATGAACTTGACTTGGTTCTCCCAAAGCGCTAAAAAGACTTTGAGGAATATAGCGAACAAAACCGATACAGAAAGATCATAGAGAGGTGAAATGAGAGGCGTTCCCTCACCTCGAGCCCTCTGGAGTTTTTGTAAATTGAAAGAAGAACAATGAATACCATGACACCAATACGAAGACGGCTGCAAAAAGTATGTAGACGCTATCAAGTGGAGTTGATGTACGCGTTTGGAAGCAGGTGCAATGAGATTAAGAGCTACATTGACGACAAAGGGCTTATCGATAGAGAGACCTCTTCTGATGTTGATATCGGCATCAAGATCTCGGAGGACTCTCGTTTATCGGTTAAGGACAAGATAAGTTTGGCGATAGAGCTTGAAGACCTGCTTGATATAGATAGGGTTGACCTAGCCATCCTTCCAGAAGTAGATCCGTTTGTAGCTAGCAATATCATTAGGGGCGAGAGACTGTATTGCGAAGACGGATACGTAGCCGATGAATACGATCTCTATGTTCTAAGGAGAGCGGGGGATCTGGCTCCTCTTGAGCGTGATAGGCTGAATAATATCTTTCGCGGGCCCGTTTGATAGAAGGACTTTGTCATAATGCATAGCATCTCTTGGAAATGAATGAATTGCTAGGAGATAGGCAATGACACCAGCTAAACTAAGCAGAAGAGTGGTCGGAGAAAGGCTTGAATGGGTTGATAAGATGGTGGCGGAAATCAATTCACTACCTTTGGGAAGCTTCGAGGAGTTTACCGAGGATAACAGGAACATATGGACTGCTGAGTCATGTCTGCGAAGGGCATTGGAGGCATTACTTGACTTAGGCAGACACATTCTAGCCAAGTGCTTCGGCGAGGGTGTGAGTGAGTATAAAAAGGTTGCGATAGAGTTGGAGAGAACAAAGGTGTTATCCCAGGGTGACGCCAAGCTCCTGAGAACGCTGGCAGGATATCGCAATCGCCTTGTACACTTCTATCATAATGTAACCACAGAGGAGTTATACGGGATTTGTAGGGATGATTTAGGTGATGTTTTGGCAATCAGAAACGCCTATCTGAAGTGGCTAAAAGAAAATCCCGATAGAATCGACGAGACTTTATAATTGTACTCTCTCAACTGCCCAAAACATGTAGATGTGAATCGGGCAAGAAAATGGTTAGCAGACGTATTCTTGCAATCCCTCCTAAACGGAATTCTATGATGCGGCACCCCAAAACAGAGGTACGGCAGGCCACTGCCTTCCGCACATTTTGACCCCTATATTTTTCTGGAGGCGGCACCTGGAATCGAACCAGGGGAAAACGACTTTGCAGGCCGTTGCCTTAACCACTTGGCTATGCCGCCCCGGCAAACATCACTGAAAGGAGCCCGGCAAATCTTCTGTCGCTGCGGTTTCCTGGCTGTAGATCTAAATCGTAATTAATCCAACCCTTCTTGCGGAATAAGGAGGGAGGAAATACGATAGAATAAATGATGGAAGGTGTCATCTTCAGTACTGTTCGGTAATGGTAGGGCAAGAGTCCTCTTCCCGCCCTTGGGCGGGATTGGGTTTTCATTGAAAATCCAAATTACTGGCCCCTAAAGCAGATCGGAAAAACACCAATTATCGGTTTGTTGTCAGGATTTTTTATTTGTTTAAGAGCGTTATATATTAAAACATCGAAGGCTTACACCCCTAAGGGTACAGGAAATAATAAAAAGGACATTGACTCAAGTCATACCATAAAAAGAAACCTCCTGTTAAG
>JAFDDT010000098.1 GCA_019310725.1 Deltaproteobacteria bacterium
AATTATCTGTCCATGAGACAGGTCTTCAGACAGCAATACTACTGCACCACTTCTAATAGCTGCCTCAATAATCAGTGAATCCCAGAAGGAGTAACCGTATCGTAGAAGAATTTCAATCGCTTCAATAATAGATTCCCCATCATTGACTACAACATCCCATTTCAAAAGATCACTTACAATATCCTTGGCCAGTCGTTTGTCTAATGTTTTTGGTATCTTTTGGGTGACGTTTATAAAAAATTCTTGGAGTACCTGGGTGCTGATCACTCCAAGCCCTGAATCCCATAACTCAACAAAGATTTTCTTGGCTATGTGGTGTTTTTCCCCTGCGTGCGCATCATAGGCATAAATGATGATATTGGTGTCAAGAAATACTTTATCGTCTTTCATGAACTTCATCCCTTGTGGTTGCAATTTCTCCTTTTGTTCCAAGGTCAAGGCCTTCTTTCAGGAGCTTCAATTGTCTCTGTCTTGCCTTCTTGTAACCGTTTGCTTCTCTGACCTTCTCCTCAAGTGATTCTCTTAAGAGTTCACTCAGAGATTTTTCTCTGCTTGCGGCAATTACCTTAGCCTTCTTCAATAATGATTTGGGCAAGGATAACGTTACGTTCTGTCTATTCATGGATATACTCCTTTGCAAAAGATCACATTAATACGTATATCACGTATTAATGTGAAATATCAATCGCAATATTTTATCAGAGGTTTGGTTGTGTAGAAGCAACCGACCGGGACATCCTGCAGAACGTGCACGAAATTGAATATTGCCTTTTCGATCAACACTTTTGCTGATGAAGCAAGGCCATCTCATTAATGGCAAGCCTCAATTTATGTTTCCTGGGACTAGGCATGACTTTTATATCAAGGCTATACAAGCTTTTTGAATTGAATTCTTAAGTGCTTTTCTTTTTTTGAAGTATGCTTTGAAGGTCTTCTCAAAATGTCTCGGATAAAGCTTTTTCCCATGATATCCGGCCCTTGGGAGGGGCTTTTCCCGGACTGATTGATTTTGTAAAAAAGTTCGGATGATCCCTTGCCGTTGACGTTTACGGTCATTGCAAGGAGCGGAGCGACGGGGCAATCTCATTGCGATATTAGAGATTGCTTCGCTTTGCTCGCAATGACAGAACCCGAACTTATTGAAAAGTTACTTGATTATCGCTCAAGCTCCATATGGGAGATATGTCTGATGGCATTTTGGTCACAAGAGGAAACATCTAAATTTAATTGATAACTTGGTTTAAAAAATGAGAAACCCCTTGGAGATATTGAATCTGATGCTGTTAAGTACAAACTCTGCGCCCTTTTTAATATCCTCAGTTGTTTTAACATCAGTATTTGTATTTTTGGCCATAATTCAGGGCCTTAACCCAGGTTGTCTGGGATGATATTAACTAATAGAATAAAATTCAAAGTCGCCCTTAAGGGTTTTTTTCACTTTTCCTTCTTTTTTTAATAGGTTAAGATGTGCCAGGGTCTCCATTAGGGCCATTCGGTGACCCCAAGGGTCTAATTTCTCCCAGGGTATCCCTCCTTTTTGCGGCATCCAAGGAATTTTCATTGCAATTTCATAAGCCACTTCTGGCCCATTCTTCAAGATTTCCAATACAGCCTCTTTTCTTTCCTGATGATGTTGAACTAGCTCAGCAATTCTTTTTTGTAAATTGTCGAAATAATCCTCGTGACCGGGGAGAACAAGCTCAACCTCGAGTTCTCTTAAATTCTTTAGAGATTTGATATAATCGTCCAGGGGATTGAGGCTTGAAAATGGATTAAGACCTATTTCTGGTGTAATTCTAGATAAGACATGGTCTCCAGAAATTAGTATTTTCTTTGCTCGCTCATAAAGACAAATATGTCCCGGAGAATGCCCCGGTGTCCAGAGAACCTCAAAATTAAAGAAATCTGTGCTAATCCTTTCACCCCCGGAGAAAAAGATATCTGGAGAGCCTAGCTTGCCGCTGAAGGAAACGGCGTCGGGGAAGACTGGAGAGATAAAATTCATCTCTCGTTTGGGCAATCTTTGAAGCCTAGCAGTTTCATCTTCGGGGGTTCCATTCTTGTAAAGCCACTTTTTCATTACTTCAAGGATGTTGGCAGCCTCTATGCCTCTTGGCTCAACAAAGCGTCTTTCCTTTTGATGCAAATATAATTTAGCCCCGGAAAGCTCCTTTAACCTACCAGCCAAACCAAAGTGATCAAGATGGCTATGGGTAATCACTATTTGCGATATATCCTTAAAATTAATACCTATTTCTTTAAGGCCTTTTTCAAAAACCTCTATAGTTTTTGAGTCATTCCAACCACTGTCCACCAAGAGCCATCCCATGCCTCCCCGAATTAAGTAAACATTAGTCTGGGCTAGTGTCTCCCCTAATGCCATATCTCCTAAAGGTGTAAACGGAAGGGGAAGTTGCAGTTGATAAATCCCGGGTATAATCTCCATAAGGGGCCTCACTTATCTTTATCATTGGTTTCCTGCTTTGTTTGAACTCACTACCTTTTTCTCAATCTTCTTTCCTGGCCTTTTGATTTCTGATTATTGCTTTAGCTCCATAGATATGTTCGAACCCTTGCATATTTCAATTTTTACCCCGAGGGTGGAGCTTTTCGTCGGTTCCGAGGCTCCCGGGTTGGTCTTTTCAGCTATCCAGCAAAGGGACCTTGTTATTACTTATAGCCTAATTTATCTCTTGCAGTGGGTCATGCCATCCAAACTGGAAATGACAACGACTCCCTTTTTGGTGAGAAACTATAGGTAAAATGGCATTGTATGTCGAGGAAAAATGTCTAGAGCATATGCCGTTGCTTGATTAGGCTATGGCGGGAGGGCTTGTGCCTGCCTGCGATCGCTCTCGCCGTGGTTGCCTGGATTTCTTGTCGTGGAAACAGAGCAAGACCACCACAATGGAAATAGATGGCTATCTTGTAGTGTTCGCGATCGCGAAATCCGCAGGCCATGTGCTTGATCATCTGGATCTTGCTGTGGATGCCTTCCACTGTCGCATTGGTGATATGGTGCTTGAGGCAGGCCAGTATATTATCGAGATGGCTGTCCAGGGGCTTGCCGGCCTTGACGGTTGCCCTCAGATTAGTTGATTAGTCAAGGAGATTTGCCAGACTGTTCAACCTTTGTCTGTTTTGGTCTCACCTTTCTGTAAACTTTGAGAGGGCTCATCTGCTTTCCTTGTACAGTGAGGAGATCTTTCTGGATGGAGATACCGAACAGCCTCTCGTTCTGCTCGAGATATGGAAAGATTAGCTTCCAGTCCCGCTCTTCTAAAGCCACAATCTCACCCCCGTTCAGTTGTTCTTCATCCACCTGATGAAAGGGATCCCTCACATAGATCGCTCCCCCCGATGCCAAGGAGAAGAGGTTGGAACCTGGATATGGTGTTGGCTGGGGCTGGATGTTACCATAAGCATCAAATTCAACACCATTTAAGACCACAAAACCGCCTCCATTCAGGGGGTCACCTGCCATAAAGGACTCGGCAAGATAATCCAGACAGGTCCCGTTTATGACGACTCGGGGTTTGCCAACCGCATTTATAAGAGGTCTTCCTGCTGCATTGCCCATGACATAGACCTCCCCGCCCTTGGCCCCATACATGAAGGTCTGGCCCGTATCTCCATAAATAACCATTTTTCCGGACTTCATGATTTGTCCAACCTGATCCTGTGTGTTACCATGCACACAGAGAGATATGCCATCGATGCCGGAGCCAAGGTAATCGCCGGAGCTACCATAGATATCAATCCTGACTCCATCTGAGCCTGGGCCCAGTCCGCAGCCATGGAATCGATGCCCCTTAAGCCCGAATGCTATAAAACGTTTCCATCCTTTGTGAAAGGCATCTGCCATCAAGCGGCTATCGCTGCTGTCTCCTTCCGGAGGAAAAAGAGAGGAATCAATGATAAGGGTCTTTTCATTTTTTATGGGTCCCCTGAATAATTGTCTGCTCTCCCAGTCAATGAGTCGATATGCACCATTTCTTTTCCCATCAAGATATGGGAAATGACGGAACATTCTCTCCAGCGTTTCATTGATCATCTGGAGGATTGAGCGCCGTTTCTTGTCATAGGTATGATAGCGCAGGTCCAGCAGTTTGCCCAAGGCTGTGAGGGCTACCTCAAAATAGGCATCATTTTTCGCGGCCCATTTTGCTATCTCGCCAAAGCACCCCATAAGGGCAAAATAATCCCAATCCTTTATCCCTTTCTTCACATATTCATATAGAGGTTCCGGGAGTTGGTGATTGAAGAAACGTGACATCTTATCCTGCCTTTTGGTCGCTTTCCCCATCTTATGGCGGGACTCGTTAGGCATGAAGGGAACTTGGCCTTGAGAGACGGTGATTGGCTTGTCAAATTTGTCAGTGCATGTCAACTGCCTTTCAAGGGATGATGACGACATATCATCCAGGCTGAAAATAAAGGCTCCTCCATCTGTATAGCTTCCTCCCCGGGCATTCCAGTACCTGTCAGCCACAGTACCAATCCTGGAATCTTCATCCGAGAGGCTTTTCAAGGTTGCATCAATGGCCTGCTTCTCTGAGCATATAAGCCCCACCTGTACTTCCCCGTCATGCAAGGCGAATACCTGAGGTCTCAGCATGGATGTGTCGGTAATACCGATAAGCTGGAGTCGTCTGTTCTCAGTATCGTTCCTGGCTATGATAAAAAACCAGGGGCCGTCAGGCGAGCCGTGAATGTGAGTTGCCTGGATGGCCCGGTAAATTCGCTGTTTTTCAGATGGCAATTGGTGGAAGTCTCTTTCCATTGTTGGGGCAAGGGCCTCGATGACATATTCCAAGGGATAGCCATATGTCCTGCTATAGAGATCAAATAATAGAACAGAGACCTCTGTATCCGTCAAAAACAGAGGATGGATGTTTCTCTGCGCAAGGTATTCGACCACTGAGTGGTAGTTGGCAAAATCGCCATTATGCACAAGAGCTTCGTTGAGGCCGACAAAGGGGTGGGCCCCTGCAGGATGCCAGACCTTTCCTCTGGTTGGGTAGCGCTGATGGGCGATCCATATATGGGCCTTAAAATTTTCTAGCTTGTAGTACTGGACGACCTGCTCCGCATATCCCACGGTCTTTAAGATAAAGAAGTTCCGACCGTGGGAAACCACAAAGGCTCGCTGATTACCAAGGGCATCATAGTATGTCTTGTTGATCTCAAAACTGTTCTGAAAGACAAACTCATCTTCCGCCTGCCTCTGGGTTAATTGTAGCAAGTTGTTTTGTTCCATAAACTCCTTGAGTACTCCTGGCTTCACCCTTACAAAATAGCGCCAGATATCAGGCGGTCTTATAAGGAGCCCCGGGATATCCCTGAAGTCCTCCACATGAGGGATAATCTCGGAGAAATCTGTCTGAAACCAGGGCTCAATGAAGCGCTTTTCCAGATCTTGCATAACGCCTTGGTCGAGAACTGCTATCTGGAGCATATAGTCATCTTCCAAAACATCTCTTGACACCTTGAGAATCCTTGGATCCAAGCCCATTGCGGCTATCCCGCCTCCAAGCCCATTGCCCCTGTTGTGCATCTGTCTGGAGGGCTCAAAGATGTGTTTTCCTCTGACTGGGATGCTCGAGGCAAACCCGGTTACTCCGCAGCCACCCTCCTCCTCTCTCTTATAATGGTTTCTTGTGATCAAGCCCTCTGCCATTGGTTTTCTGGATTCTATTATATTTTTTATGATCCGATTTTTTCTCATCGTCTGTATAGTTTGTGATTAAGTTTTTAAATTCCTTAACTTTAGGCCTGCCTGTCTCACCTGCGGGACAAGGCGGGCGGGCACCTTATCAGCCTAAGCCTGATTTAGCTCACTTATTCATGTAATCCAGATGCGCCAAGCAGTCTGTCCTGCCCACGAGCTCTGTTATGCTCTTCATGCCGAGGCGTTTCAATATCCTGATGAGCTCCTTCCTCCACGCCATGAGTAAGTTGATGATCCGCTGGGTTCCCCATTCCAGATCAATCAATTCTGTCAATTCTGGATCAGTTGTGGCAATACCTCGTGCGCAGCCCCTCCCGCTCTCACAGTTGTGACAACGAATGCACTCCAGTGCCACCAGTTCTGCAGTTCCCGTGCATACCCCATCAGCTCCAAGGGCTATAATCTTGGCTACATCATGAGGGGTTCTGATGCCACCACTGGCCATCACTGTGATTTTGTCCCGGATCCCCTCTTCCTTGAGGAACCTGTGCACCCTGGGCACAGCATATTCAATGGGCATGGCAATATTTTTTTTGGCGATGTCTGGAGCAGCCCCTGTTCCTCCGTAGCTGCCGTCCAGATGGATGATATGTGCGCCAGCGTAATAAATCCCCACTGCCACCATGTCCACATCCGTGGGTGTGGAAACTTTTACCGTTATCAATGCCTTAGGATTGATGGTCTTTATCCAGTCCACATGTTTCTTGTGGTCCTCAACCGAATATACACTGTGAAAGGGAAAGGGTGAAAAAAGGGGGTAACCGGCAACCGCCTCCCGCATGCCTGCTACGGCAGGTGTTACCTTGTCCCCGAGCAAGTGCCCTCCTAGGCCTGGCTTTGCACCCTGCGCATACTTAAATTCCGCTATCCTCACCCTCTGAATGGTTTCTTCCCGGACACCGAAAAGACCAGTGGCCACCTGGGTGATGACATGATCATCATAGGGCTTCAATTCATCAGGATATCCCCCTTCACCAGTACAGCAAAATGTGCCAAAGGCCGCCGCTGCCCTGACTCTGCTGAGCATGGTGATGATGCTTACCGAACCATAGGACATTCCTCCGCCGTAGAAGGGAACATCTATCCGGATGTGGTGGGAGGAGCCGTCTCTTCGGTTCAGGTAGATCCCAATGTCCACGTCTTCATTCAAGGCCTCCGATTGAGACCGATGAGCGGGAGGAAAAACAAGCCGGAGCCTGTCAAAGCCACCATCAGAGGCCCCAATCCTATATTCAAGCCCTCTCGGCGGGACAGTGCCGTTTTCAGCCATGTACCAGGTGCTGAGCAGGAGATCCGGTGTCCATCGAAGATCCCCCATGGTATCAAAGGTAGGGTTCCTGTTTAGAGCAAGGGCTCCCACCGGGCAGGCCTCATGACAGGGATTGGGGCACTCAGGCCCTACACAACGGTAATGATTCTTGGTGAGTACATGCCCGGCTTGGATGACATGCACGCCGTATGGACACAGTTCCACGCACTTGCCACACCCTATACAGTCATCGGTCCTGTGGAGCCGATATTTACCGATGGGATTTCTGAATCTTGATGGGGTTATCACCACCTCTGGCGGCTTGCTATTCAAGCTCATAGCCCTCCTGAACCTCTCCTAGTGACCGAAAGGTGTTTCTGTCCAGATCTTCAAAAAATATGGCCCTGCCAGCCTCGCCCCGCAAACGCCGGACATCCCTTATGCCCATTGCGCCCATAATTTCAAGGATTTGCTTATGCCACGCACCGAGAAGATTGATCGTCCTGGAGGCAACCCAGGAGGAGGTAGCCTGATCTATTTCTACCGGGCACGGTAGTTGTTTGGTGCAACGGCGACACATCCGGCATTCAAGAGCGATGAGAATCGGCAGGTCAATCACAACCCCATCTGCCCCACAGATAATAGCTTTTGCCACATGTTCTGCCATAGCTAAACCACCTCCAACCAGAATCGTAACCTCATCCCTGATACCCCGCTCTACCAGGGCCAAATGGATTGACCGAATTGCGTCCTTTATGAAGACCGAATTGTCATCCAGTAACCGCCCGCTTGAAGTGCCTTCAAGGTTTATAATGGACACACCTGAGTCTAGTAAGTGCAGAAACATTTCCTCCATCCCCATAGCCAAGGGGATCCTACAGGAAATCAGGACAGATGGATGGGCCTCCCTTATCTCTTGGGCTATCTCTTTCCACTTCTCTCCCCAGGGAACTTCAACAAGCCTGACCCCTTCCAGCAGATCATCTCCATAAGGCTGAGCAGGTGAGATGCTAGGGATCAGGCATTCCTTAAAGGTGACCATTTCCTTGTCTATCATTTCATATGGCAGGGTCAAGAAGGTCCTGAGTTTTTTGGCTGCCAGAGCCCATCCCTTTATGGTGTTTATGCCCATAGGCCCAAAGGGCGGGATCCTCAGGACTACCGGAAGGGGGATGTCCACCAGGAAAGGGGGTTTACTGTCCAGATCCCCTGAATGGGTGAAGGTGAGATGTCCGGGGGTTTTGCCCAGGTGGATCGCGGCACTAATATACTCCCTGCCATGGATGCCATCCCTGGTAGGCCTCACAATCTCAGACATGTCAGTCCACATGGAGTCAAACCCGCTCCCACTGAAAGGGCCGGAATAGCCCGACCCGGAAACAGGGATCCTGCCGGTCTCGGCCTGTGACCATAATGTGGTAATGATCTCCGGCGTCCAGTAGGAATCGCCAAGGGCCTCGTATTCTGGGTTGACGGATTTATGGATGAGTTCCTTGGGACAGCCCTGAACACACCGGAGGCAGTTCATGCACTGATTATCAATAGAGTCGACCATCTGCATAATATCCAGGTCTCTATTGTCGTACACCCCATAGATGCACTCCCTTTTGGCACAGACAGGACACTTCAGGCAACCTTCCTCCCAGGCAATGATACCTGAGCGGGTGAGAACCTTGAACCTGTTTGGGGCAGCCTGTGTATCTATCATATACTTAGAAGGCATTCAAAAAAGCTCACTTAGCCTTGATCATAGGACGGTCTGGGCAGGAGATCAGCACGTTCCACAATCTCTCCGACTGCCTCCTCCCACTCTATGGCCATGATGTGGAAGCCTCGAATTCCCTGAACCTCTTTTAATCTCTGGATTGTCTCCACACAGATATTTATCCCTTCTTGCCGCTGCCTGTTCTTGGGAACCCCTTGCATCCTATTCATGAGTTCATCGGGGATATCTATCCCGGAGACCCTATCTCTCATGTATTGTGCCATGCGAGATGATTTTAAGGGGGTAACACCTGCTAGGATACTAACCTGGTCAGGTAATCCCCTGTCACGAGCCATATTCATCCATTCTTCAAACCTGTCAAGGTTATATACACACTGGGTCTGGATAAAGTTGGCACCAGCACTGATTTTCTTGGCAAGGCGGATTATCCTGAGTTCTAAGGGGTCGGCAAAGGGGTTAGCGACCGCCCCGATAAAGAGCTCGGGGGCCTTGGTGAGGGGATCTCCACCCCAGATGGTCCCTTTGTCTCTCATAGTTTTCGTTACTTGCATAAGTTGGATGGAGTCCAGATCAAACACACCCATTGCCTCGGGCTGGTTCCCAAAGCTTTGATGGTCGCCTGAGAGACAGAGGATATTTCTAATGCCCATGGCCGATGCCCCTAAGATATCAGATTGGAGTGCTATCCGGTTTCTGTCCCTGACCACAACCTGTAACACGGGATCCAGGCCTGCTGATATCAACAGGCTACAGGCAGAAAGGCTTGACATGCGAACGATGGCCGTCTGATTGTCGGTCACATTGATGGCATCCACCTTGCCCCGCAGAAGTTCTGCCTTCTTAAAGATGGCCTCAGAATCTGCCCCCTTTGGAGGACCACATTCGGCGGTAACCGCCATATCGCCATTATCAAGAACTCTTTTCAGTTGGCTCATCGCTCTCACAGTTGCTGATCCTCTCTGATTATCTTTCTTGGCCCCAATCCCTGTTTTTCAGACCAATCTTTAGGCGGATAGATTTTCTCTAGCCTGTCAAGCGCATTGAAGCGTGATAATCGTTCAAAGATCAACTGCCAGGCACACGGGACCTCAGGATCGACCTCGCATTTGCCATCCTTTGATCCCCCGCAGGGACCATTCAGGAGGCTCTTTGCGCAGCGGGTAAGAGGACAGACACCACCGAAGTAGTAAAGCATGCAATCTCCACATCCAATGCAGTTTTCCACCCAGTACCCCTGATCCCTTGTTTCACCTATAAATTCTGTGTTAAGGGCAGGGATGATTGGGATCTCGGAAAATATTTCTGCCACTGCCTGGACCCCGGCCCCGCAACCTAGTGAAAGCACTGCATCATAGCGATCTATGATCTCGGCTAGGGGAAGTATGAAATCTTTGACGCACTGCCTATCCACCGTCTTCTCCTGGATGAGCGCCTTTTTTTCATCCATCTTGGCTGACATACGCAAGGTGGATGCCAGCATAGCAGTTTCCTTTTCTCCCCCTGCTGCACATTCTGCAACACAGGAGTCACAACCAAGGAGGAGAATCTTCTCATACGGCTCGATCATCTCCCTTATCTCATCGATGGGTTTTTGTTCAGCAGTTATCACGCCTTTCTCCTTTTTCCTGTTGTGCTCGGTGCGGGCTGAGCACTGGCGATCGGCTCAGTTGGAGGGTGTTCTCCATGATCTCATCTGCCTGTCTGGCGAGTGATTTGGGGGGTTTGTTCATCACTATCCCTATTCGTTCACCCTCAAGTCCGATAGATTCAATGATTTCCCGTGTCCTTTGTGCCATTTTTTTTGCCCTGAGATTCCCCTCAAAATACCGGCATTCGCCTTCCGGACAGGTAATCACATAGGCGGCGTCGGCAAATTCTTCCAGTGCCCGCAGAAGATGAAGAGGCTCTAAGCGTCCACTGCAGGGAATCGGGAAGAGGCGTATGGATTTTCCATATTTTTCCTCGAGAGATTGTCTGTCCTGCTTACCGCTTTCAGGTGTGTGCTGGCAGTAAAACAGGGCCAGGGTAAGTTTTTTTTGTTTAGGCGGTTCAGGCATAAAGATTTATCTCAGCCACAAAGTATTATTATCAGAATTCCACAGGACGAAGTAGTTTACTTTTTGGAGCAAAAAAATACGGAAAAAGAAGAGTCTTCAAGCATCCTCTTTTTCCGTCCCTTAGCGTCTTTGCCTCTTCGGAAAAATCACCTCTGATTTTTCGTGGGAACAAGAACAGACTTAACTATCAATTTTTTTAATTATAACCTATCAAATTAAATGTCAAGCACAAATACATACAGGCAGGGTAACGTCAAAGTCCAGGGTATGGGTGTCTTTT
>JAFDDT010000316.1 GCA_019310725.1 Deltaproteobacteria bacterium
ATATTGCAGCCCATACCTTATTATGATGTTTCCCTATTATGATGCGTCGGTCTTCCACAGGATGTGGGGCATGAATTTCAACACGATTCTCATCTAACCATATGTTCTGTGCGGTCTCAAAATCAATCCCATGTTTTATCTTGTTAGCGCTGCTTTTCTTTGCATCCCATTCAAATTTCATATACTAAATTATGCATATTTTAAACATTTTTTCAACATAATTTTTGTAAATGGCGTATAGTAAAAGACCGGCGTCAGTTTGGAGCGTCGTAGATCCGGCGGTAGTGTGGAGGGCTATTTTCGGTAAAACATGCTCCCTCACATGCCAGAACAGTTCAACAATGCTTTCGCCTGAGCTCATTCATTTCTCTTTCCCGCAAACCCTCATATCTTTTTTACCCATTTCAGCCCAAGGTTTACCCGCCAGTAGTGTGGAGGGCTTGTACGCCGCCAGTTTGGAGCGCTAGTTTCAGTAAGATGAAGTTTTTCTGAATTCAGAAAATCGATTGATGGTGAGGGGATGGGGGAAAAGGTCAGAGACCGACTTTCTACCAGATCGTCTCAACATGGGGGTAGTCTATTATCCTTTTGTCCTTTGTGACCACTTGTGCGCCCATGCTGATGGCAGTAGCAATGATTATGCGGTCCGCGGGATCGTTGTGAAAGGGTTCTGACAGGGAAACGGACTTGACGGCAATAGCATTGTCGATGGGGATGAATTCGACAAACGGCAGTCTTTCAGATTTCGCAATCCAATCGGTAACCTCCATTCTGAGTCTTAAACGATCTCTGGCCACTAAGAGGGCCACTTCCCATGTGCTTATCGATGAGATTAAAATCACATCATTTTTCATGGCGCTATCAACAGCTTTTCTCGCGGGATGGGAAAGGTGCTCTGGGTTGCTAACCCACCAGACCCAGGCATGAGTATCCAGGACAATCATTTTAGAGACTCCCAATCACCCGATCCCACAGGAGCAGTTGGATCTTCATACTTGAGCACCGAATTGCGGAGCGCCTTTAAGGCCTCTAGAGGATCTTCTGAATAGGGCACTATTTTCAAGACAGGCTTACCGCGATCAGTGATGATCAATTCCTTCCCTGTTTTTTCTACCTGGCGAAAATAACGCAAGGTGTAAGGTTTGAATCTTGATTTGGATATGACGTTGTCCATGACAAACCCCCTTGCATCTTTTAGATTTATAGAGGCCTAAAATACTATGGTCATCATACCATAGTCATATTCCATGTCAAGGTAAAATTAAAGATTGGGGGACATACCTACGAATTTGGTTTATTTTGATCGACGGGGGAGTTGCATTGGCCGGATCGAGGAATTGAGGAAGTGTCAGAGCTTTAATTTTTGATTTTCACGAGTGGTTTTTACCGATTTCTCCTCAAGGCTTACCCGGCGTTCTTTTCGCAGGCTATTTTCGGCGCGTACCACGAGTAACATGAGGAAGGAAAATAGGCAAAACAGAGGGCAAGAGTGAGAAACATTGACAGCAAATATGATCTCTTATATATTTATAAATACGTCCTGGGGTCTAGTAATCATTTCGCGGGGCTTTCTCGCAGGTACGATGAGGCATTGCTGGGGGTTGTAGTAAATTCACTGTGAAGTGTGTTTAAAGGGGGCTGTGAATGGCTTATATCAAGCTGGTTTGCAAGCATAAACGCCAACTGAGGCCACTTGTGGAAGCTGCACTGGCTAATGAATTATGTCTGCTGGAGGCAGGCATACAGCAAGCAGAACAAAGAATCCGGGACTTGAGGGTAAATATCAAATGATCACCCAGGAATTCCTCTCCCGTTACGAAAACGATGAAATGGAAGAGACTTTGGATTTCGCTGAATGGATCGGTGAGTCTAGGTTGCTGGAGCGATTGCGCGAAAAGGCAGAGACAATAAAGGACATCCAATTTACGAATTGAGGGATACTTCCGGGCTATACAAAATAGTGTTGAATCATGGCCTATTGTTCAGTTATCAAACGTTACTTATGAGAAACGGGGGACACATGAAGGCTTCATCCGGGGCAGGGTAAGCTTCGTTGATGGTTCCACCTTGTATCTGCGCGAATTTGTTGACGTCGAAATTACAGAAGATCGTTTGATGTATGTTTACCAGTATATGGATTCCTCCAACAAAATTATCTTTCGTTATGACAATACCGGCCACCACAAGAAATTGGGCCTTTCCACCTACCCACACCATAAACATTAACATAGTGAAGGCGATATTGTTCCCTCGGTCGCACCGGATTTGGCCTCTATCCTTCGTGAAATTGAATCTCTTACCCAATTGGCCTAAAGACCATGACCTTACGATTTCTGCCCAAGGTCTACCCGCCGTTTGTATGGTAGGCGCTTTTGGGTAAAAAGTGAGCCCTGTAGTTTGTGTGACTTTCAGCGATCCATATGATGTTTTGGTCTGCTTTTGGTAAGAGGCAACTGCTGGTGTGAAGTGAACATGAAAAGCTCTATTACTAAGTCCTCAGGGTCCGGCACAGGGATGCATACAAGCGTGATGGCCGTGCCGAGCGTCAAGGAGCCATTTCTTAAGCGCCCTATGGATATCATGCTCTCTACCTTCATGCTCATCCTATCAATGCCAGTCTCTTTGCTTATTGCCTTAGCTATCAAGCTGGAGGATGGTGGCTCAATTCTTTATCGTCAGGAACGCTGGGGACGAGGCGGAAGTCATTTCAGGGCATATAAATTTCGCACCATGGTGGGGAACTCTGATCAGGATTTATGGTGGGGAACTCTGATCAGGATTTCGGGATTAAGCAAGCCAAGGAAAATGATCCCCGCATCACCCGGGTTGGTCACATCCTACGCTCAACAGGTTTAGATGAGCTTCCCCAGGTTCTTAATATTTTCCGGGGAGAGATGAGCTTTGTTGGACCCAGATCATTGGCTGTCGGTGAGATTGTGCAAGATGAAAAGGGCCAT
>JAFDDT010000317.1 GCA_019310725.1 Deltaproteobacteria bacterium
TACCTTGCCTGCGCCACATTTGCCATTATTCTCATTGCACAAGTTGTTGCAGCCCAGCTTACTAATCTTACTGGCGGCCCTGAAGGCTTGGTAGGGATACCGGCTCTTTCTTTGAGCGGTTTTGTGTTCAAGACTGATCTCCACTTCTATTATTTGTCCTGGGCTTTCTGTCTGGGCTGCTACTGGTTTTGCTCTAACCTTATTAACTCCCGTATTGGCCGTGCCATGAGGTCATTCCATGATAGCGAGGTCGCTAGTCAAAGTATTGGTGTCAACGTGGCTAAGTATAAACTTCAGATTTTTGTACTGACTGCTGTTATGGCCAGCTTTGCAGGGAGTCTTTTTTGCTTCTACCTTCGCTTTGCAGTGCCTGATTCCTTTGGTTTCCCTTTACTCGTTGAACTTCTAATGATGATCATCATCGGTGGTGTAGGGCATCTCAGGGGTGCCTTAACCGGGGCCTTCGTGGTCTTGTGGCTGACCGAACTGATACACGGTTACCTCGGGAAAATATTTCCGGTTATGACCAGTGAGGTTGACGCTATCTTCTTTGGAATATTGATAATCATTGTGCTCATATTTATGCCTCAAGGACTAACCGGATGGATAGACCAGTTAATCAATCTCGGAAGAAAATATTATGATCGCTTCAGGGGATCCACGACATAATTCTGGGCAGTCTAATAGCAACGTTGGTGTGGGCTCTTCGTTATTTGAGGTCATTCAGTTGGAGAAGAGTTTCGGCGGAATTCGGGCCCTGTGTGGGGTGAGCCTTAGATTGGAAAAAGAGGGTATTGTCTCAATAATCGGGCCTAATGGTGCGGGAAAAACAACTTTTATCAACGTGACCACGGGGACGTACTTTCCTGATGAAGGCGATGTATATTTCCGGGGGCAAAACATTAGCGGTCTCCCTGCACACATGGTCGCGCACCTGGGGATTAGCCGAACCTTTCAACTGGAAGATCTCTTTTCCAGCATGACAGTGCTTGAAAATGCAATGGTCGGCTGTCATACAGGAAGTCGAACGGGAATGTTCGCCGCAGGATTTCGACTGAGATCGGCGCGAGAGGAGGAAAATCGCACTCGGGATGAAGCTATGGAGAATTTGGGGATGGTTGGCCTGGAACATAGGGCGGCCGATGAAGTCAGCAGTCTTCCCTTGGGGGAGAGGAAAATGCTGGGTATAGCTCGTTCGCTCGGTGTGAAGCCTAATCTAATTATGCTGGACGAGCCGGCGTCCGGGTTGGCCGCTCACGAAATTGCCAAGCTTGGCGACCTTGTTCAGAAACTCGTAGAAAATAGATTGGCGGTTATCATTGTTGAACACAACATGCCTTTTGTCATGTCTATTTCTAAACGCGTGATTGTCCTGGATTATGGTAGGAAAATTGCGGATGGTTCACCCGATGATGTCAGGGCAGATCCAGGGGTTATAAAGGCGTACCTCGGAGAAGAGGATTAGCAATGACCAATTCTCAAGTGTCCGAACCAAAGAAAGTTACAAGACAATCCGGCAAGTCTTTATTGGTTGTCGAGGATGTTTCCGCTTTTTATGGAGACGCCCAGGCGTTAAGGAATATTTGTCTTATGGTTAAAAGCAATGAAATTGTTGCTGTGCTGGGGAGTAACGGCGCTGGTAAGACGACGTTATTAAAAACGCTGACCGGGCTGCTCGGCATTCGCAGTGGGAAAATCACATTTAATAATGAAGCCATAACGGATATGCCCCCGGATAAGATAATCAGAAAAGGAGTCGCCAGCGTGCCTGAGGGCAGGCAACTGTTCGGTACCATGAGTGTCTCGGACAATCTGCTGCTGGGGACTTATTCTCTCTGCAAGAGTGAAAGAAAGGAGATGCTGGAGGCAAGGTCGGAAATGATTTTCAAGCTTTTCCCTGTCCTTAAGGCCAGGCTCCAGCAACAAGCAGAGACACTATCTGGCGGCGAGCAGCAGATGTTGGCATTAGGGCGTGCGCTCATGTCTAATCCCAGACTTCTTGCACTTGATGAACCATCGCTCGGCATCTCCCCCTTATTGGTAAAGGAAATGATGAAGATGTTGAAACTCATCTCTCGCGAGCTTGGTGTCGCTATCCTGTTGGTCGAGCAAAATGCCAGGGCGGCCACAAAGATTGCTGACTATGTTTATGTCTTGGAAAGGGGGGAGATAACTTTAAGGAATACTGCTGAAGAGGTCATGGCAAGTGAAAGGATTCAATCTGCATATCTCGGAGCCTAAAACCAAGAATATCAAATAACACAGAGAATTTTGGTGCGGCGGCCGAACCATGGGGGGAGGTGATAGTCAGAAGGCGAAACAAGGTGTGAGAAGTCCATTTTAGGACACTTAGCGGTAAGAAACTCTAAAAAAAGGCAAATTATCTTTTACAATACTATGAAAGGAGGAACACAATGAAAAAGTCCATGTTTATTGCTATAGCTCTAAGTATTTGTTGTGGCCTGTTTCTGTCAGTCTCAGCATCTGAAGCAAAACAGGCGCCATATGTTATTGGCATCGCCTTAGATCTCACCGGCCGCGCGGCTGGCCTTGGTATTCCGGAAAAAAGGGTTTATCTAATGAAGGCCGAAGAGTTTAATAAGGCCGGCGGAGTGAACGGGCGCCACTTAAAACTCATTATCCTCGATAACGAGACCAAACCGGCCAAGGCAGTTATAAATACAAAAAAATTAATCGAAGTTGAAAAGGTTATCGCTACCGTGGGTTATTCAATATCAGGCTCAACCCTG
>JAFDDT010000318.1 GCA_019310725.1 Deltaproteobacteria bacterium
GAGGCCTCAAGAAAAAGGATTTCAAGGAGGTAGTCTTGTTCCCTGAGTTCGGCAAAAATCTCTGGATATCTTTCAATAAATTCTCGCTCCCTCAGATCCATCACTACAGCAAGTTTCGTTATTTCTGATCCAGTCTCTGTCCTCAATTCCAAAAATTTGGGCAGGAGCACTACCGGCAGATTGTCTATGCAGAAGAAACCGGCATCTTCAAGGGCATTGATCGCCGTGGTTTTGCCTGATCCTGAAAGACCGGTGATAATGATAATCTTTATGTTTTTCACGTACCCAAGAGGTGCCTTACCTTTCTTAAGTAAGGGTGCCTATCCTCCTATAGATTCCGCTCTCAATAATCTCTTTCGCCTTTATAATTCCTTCCCTGATAATCACAGGCGGATCCACGGTTACATCAAGGATAGTGGAGGGATATTCTCCCCGTGTTGATCCTCCATCCAGTATGAGATCTATGTCAGCACCGAGATATCCTAGCACTTGATCAGCCGTGGTACAAGGATGCGTTCCGGAGATATTAGCGCTTGTTCCGGTGATGGGAACAGGGAGAGATTTTGACAAGGCATGAGCCACAGGATGGCTGGAGATCCTGATACCCACCTTTCCTGTATCTGCTGTCAGGATTGGCGGCAACAGAGGAGAGGATCGAAAAATCATTGTGAGCCCCCCGGGCCAGAATCTTTTCCCCATCCTTTTTGCTTGTGGCGGAACGGATTGCACATATTTTCTAAGCTCCTCTGAGGAAGAAACCAAGATAAGCAGGGGCAGGGCAGAACCCCTTTTTTTTATCGTAAAGATCCTTGCAAGGGCCCGAGGATTGGTAGCATCTGCACCGAGGCCATAAAAGGATTCGGTGGGCAGGGCTACAATGCCTCCTTTCAAGAGGATTTCCTTTGCTTTCAGTATGCCCTGCCTTAAGGATTCGGGTGAATCGACTTTAGTTACCTGGCTCAATCTGTCTTAATCCCTGTTGCCCTCGATCGCAGGCCCTCCCGGTATCTTTCCACTTTTCTGGCGATGTCAGCATGTTTGAGGGCCAGTATCTGGGCAGCAAAAACAGCGGCATTCCGGGCACCGCCGCTCCCAATTGCCATGGTGGCCACGGGAATACCAGGAGGCATCTGGGCCGTGGAAAGAAGTGCGTCTATTCCCTTAAGGGGAGAGGAATCAATAGGCACCCCGATAACGGGTAACGGGGTGTAGGAGGCCAGCACTCCGGCAAGGTGGGCTGCCCAGCCGGCGCCTGCAATAATGACCTCTATTCCCCTGTCAGAGGCACCTATGGCGTAGTCTCTGGTCTTCTCCGGTGTCCGGTGAGCAGAAGACACGGTCATCTCAAAGCCAATTTCCATATCTTGCAGGATCTTGGTGCATTCATCCATTACCGGTTTGTCAGAAAGGCTCCCCAGGACTATCCCAACTAATGGTCTTTTTTGCATGGTGGCAACCTTTATCTAGATGTTTGAGGTGCTAATCTTCCGGAACAAAAACGAGCATGAATTAACCTATTCCATAGTGAGTTTTGACTTATAATATCTTCTTATTACACTAATTTACTAGTGTATCGCAAGATTCTTCTCATAAAATCGAGCTTTGCCAAGATTTGTTCGCAAAAAACGGTTTAGGCCAGGCTAAAGAGGATTCTTTCGGCAACAGCCCCCGGACAACTGACAATGGGCAACGGACATTCCTATTTTCTCTTGCCAGGGCAAAACGCTGCTGATAATATACGCTTGGAAGAACAAAGTGAGGAGAAGACATGCCGATCTATGAATTCTACTGTGAAAGATGTAACACCATCTTTAATTTCTACTCAAAAACAATCAATACCAGCAAACAACCAACCTGTCCCCAGTGCAAACAGATAAAACTGAAGAGACTTCTATCCGGCTTTTCAGTTTTGAGGAAAGGTTCTGGGGAAGAGAGCGAAGATGCTGTCCCGTTTGATGAGGAAAAAATGGAAAAAGCCGCCGGCATGCTTGCCCAGGAGGCAGACAATATTAATGAAGATGATCCCAGGCAGGCAGCTCAGGTGATGCGCAAGCTCACTGAAATGACCGGTCTCAAAATGGGAAAAGGGATGCGGGAGGCAATAGAGAGGATGGAGGCCGGAGAGGACCCTGAAAAGATCGAGGAAGAGATCGGAGATCTCATAGAGGAAGAACCCTTTGTCGTTTCAGAAAAGAAAGGGATAAGAGAAAGATCTCGGGCTCCCCATAAAGATATAACCCTCTATGAACTATAGGTCAACGGGTAACCGTTTACAGGTTCAGGGTTGCTTCTTTTATTAGCCTTTGATAACCGTGAACTTTGAACCTCTGAACCCTGAACCTGTAAGCGCCTATGCCAAAGAGACGATTCGAATCTATTCGGAAGATCCTATACAAGCATGAAGTGATCTAACCCTATTCACCTTCCCAGGGGGCAGAAGTGATTGAGATTCAAAAGCTGAGCTGCCCCACCGATGGTTATACCATAGAAAACAATAGGCACATCGCCTGTGAAATTGTCTATGGTGTTATTAACAAGGGTTGTGCCGGTCACAAGCAGCAGATCTGCCCATCTCTTGATATCTTGGTATACCTCTGAATCCTCAACCGCGATACCTGATTGAACAGAGCCGATCTTTTCAGGGTCTCTATCACAAACTCTCACTTCAAAATCGCGAGCCAGTGCCTCAAGCAGCCGGGGTTGATCTCCGATCATGCCTACCCTTTTGGGCGAGAAGGGTGCAAGGCATCGGATCATGGTCCTTACAGTGGCAGCTCTTGGTAATTATCCCCCTCTGTCTCAAGACTGCATTGGCAGTGGCAACCAGGATGGCCCTATGGAAGTTGGAGTCCATGGGGAGATCAATCACCTGGGAGAGGCTCCCTGAAAAGTTCCCGGTATGATCAGAAAAGGCCTGGCCCTTTGTATCTTGAAAGACCGCCTGCATCATCCGCTCTTTCCCCTTTAAC